>JBBQOR010000681.1:0-1793 GCA_038331055.1 Burkholderiales bacterium | reverse complement strand
CACCAGTAGGCGGATCGGCTGCCGGCGCGGGCGGCGTACTCCCATTCGGCTTCGGTCGGCAGGCGGCAGACCTGGCCGGTGCGCTGGCCCAGCCAGTCGGCGTAGGCCATGGCCTCGGCCCAGCTCAGGTTCACCGCCGGTTGCCTGGCGCGCCCGCCCAGGGCGGTGAGCGGGAATTTCAGGTCGTGGTGGCCGGCGCGGTGCTGCTGCCAGACGTAGTAGTCGTACTCGTCGTAGCTGAGCTCGCGCCGGCCGATCGAGAAGCCGCCGGCCATCTCCACATTTTTCAGGCCCGGCACGCCATAAAACGCATTCAAGCTCGCCCGGTCCTTCATGAAGCCTTCGTCCTGCTCGCCCATGTCGATGCGGCCCGCCGGAATGGAAACAAGCGCGGGCAGCGGCGCCAGCAGGCCCAGCCGGAAGCGCTGCAGCGTGAGCATCGAATCAGGCGGCAGGAAGTTGCTCGACGCCCAGCGGTAGGCGTCGATGAACAAGCCCAGCAGGGCGATGCAGACCAGCGCCAGTGCGGTCATGGCAGCCGCGAACCGGCGGCTCTGGCGCAGCCGCTGTTCGGCTTGCTGCGCTGCCTGCAAGGCTTGAGCACGGTCCGCTTCGGCCTGTTCACGCGCTTCGCGTTCGCGCCGCTGGTCGCGGCTGGCCATCACCACGCGGGTCAGCACGTCGTGGGTCAGCTCCAGCCGGCGCACGCCAAAACGTTCGTCCACCCGCAGCAGACGCCCGACCACCAGCCGGTCCAGTGCCTCGGCGCTGACACCGGGACGGGCCAGCGCGTCGTCGCGGGCAAAACTGTCGCGGTAGCCGGCCGCGGTGATCAGCTCGTCCTCGACAAAATGCCGCACGCCCAAGTGCAGGCCTTGCAGCGAGCGTTCGTAGAAGTCGACCAGGATCTCGCGCTCGGCGCTGTCGAGCAGCCCGGCCTCGATGGCGTTGGCGCCTTCGGCGATGCGCCGCAGGTTCAGCTCGCTGCAGATCACGCTCAGCAGCGCCGGGTCGACCTCGACCCGATCGGCTTCTTCAGTGGTGGGTGCCACGGCGCGGTTGCGCCAGGCCAGGCCGATGATGCGGTCGGCCACGTCGCCGTCCGGGCCGCCCGCCACCAGCCCGCCGCCGCTGGCCACCACCGCCCGCGCCTGTGCGCCGTCCATGGCCAGCAGGCGGAAGCGGTTGCGCATCAGCGAGGGCATGGTCTGGCGCAAGCCTTCGACCTCGGCCAGGAAGTCTTCGCGAAAGCTCAGCAGCAGCTTGCAGCCGCGGCGCTCGAAATCGAAGGCTTCGGGGCGCGCCGGGTCGGCGTCGAGTTCGGCGCGCAGCGCCTCGGACGGCCGGTTTTCCACCAGATCGGCCAGTTCGTCGACAAAGGCCTTGGCCGTGGCGCGGCGGGCCGGATCGGCCTGGCCCAGCGTGAAGATCTCTTCGAACTGGTCGAACACCAGCACCGGCAGCAGCGGGCGCCGGCGCGTATTCCAGAAGCCCGCGCCGGCGCGGTGGAAGTAGGCCCACAGCGTTTCAGCCGGCTCGGGCGGCGGCGCCTGCACGCCACCGGCGGCGCCCGCCGCGGCCAGGGCGTCCCACACCTGTTGCCGTGGCGAGGCCTCGGCACCCCAGCCCAGCCGCAGGTAGACCGGCAGGTGCAGGTCTTGCCGCAGCCGCGGAAACAGCCCGGCCTTGAGCAGCGACGACTTGCCCAGCCCCGAACGGCCGAACAACACGGTGAGGCGCTCGCGCCGCACCAGCCGGGCCAGTTCGTCGGCCTCGCGCTCGCGGCCGCGAAA
>JBBQOR010000680.1:0-1796 GCA_038331055.1 Burkholderiales bacterium | reverse complement strand
CGAAGCGCTGGCGGCCATCGGCGCGGAGTCCGACCGGGCCATCACCAGCCGCTCTCCGCAAGCGGTGCACGCCTGGAAACTGCACGTGCGCAGCGGCGAGATCGCGCCGGCCGCGCGCGCCGTCGGCACCACGGTGGAAGTGCAGGAACTCTTCTTCAGCACGCCGGCCCGGCGCAAGTTCCTGAAGACCGACGCGACCGAATTGGCACATTGCCTGGAGGCCGTGCGGCGCCACGCGCTGGCGCGGCCGGATGTGGGCTTTGCGGTTTGGCATGAAGGCCGGCTGGTGGCGCAGTGGCGCGTGCAGCCCGCTGATCTGCGCCGCGCCGAAGTGCTGGGTGCGGACTTCAGCAGCGCCAGCCGTGATGTCCGAGCCGAACGCGGCCCGCTGCGTGTGGAAGGCCGCGTCGGGCAGCCCGAAGCAGCGCGCGCGCGTGCCGACCTGCAATATCTGTTCGTCAACGGCCGCTTCGTGCGCGACCGATTGCTGGCGCACGCAGTGCGCTCGGCCTTCGAAGACCAGCTGCACGGCAGCCGCCAGCCGGCCTATGCGCTGTTCCTGAACATCGCGCCCGAGCTGGTCGACGTGAACGTGCACCCGGCCAAGATCGAGGTGCGATTCCGTGACGGCCGCGCCGTCCACCAGGCGCTGCGCCATGCGGTCGAGGACGCGCTGGCGCTGACGCGCGCCGCCGTGCCTGTCACCGCCGCCCTGCCCGATCCCGCGGTGGCGAGCGCGACCTCGGCCCCGCCGCCGCTGGCCTGGCAGCCGTCGCTGGCGCTGCCCGAGTCCGCTGCGCTGCAAGCCCGGGAACCCGCACCGCGCTGGCAGGCCGAAGGGCCCTGGCGGACGCCGCAGGGCAGCGGCGGCCTGGTGGCTTGGGCCGGGCTGCGCGACGATGCGGCGTCGCCCGATGGGAGGTACGCGCCCGCCGACGCTTCGTCTTCTTCACCCGCGCAGGCCCCGGTCCCTGAGCCGGCCGACGTCGCCAGCCAGCCCACGCCGGTCTGGCCGCTGGGCCGTGCCATCGCGCAGATCGGCGGCGCCTATGTGCTGGCCGAAAACGCCCAGGGCCTGGTCGTGGTCGACATGCATGCCGCTCATGAGCGCATCGTCTACGAACGCTTGAAGCGCGCAACCAGCCGCAGCGACGCGCTGCCGGCTCAGCCGCTGCTGCTGCCGGTGAGCTTTGCCGCCACGCCCGCCGAAGTGGCCACCGCCGAAGCTGAGTCGGCGACGCTGCAGACGCTGGGGCTGGACATCACGCCGCTGTCGGCGCAGACCCTGGTGGTGCGCAGCCGGCCCGCGGCATTGCCTGACGCCGACGTGGCCGAGCTGGCCCGGGCGGTGCTGGCCGAACTGGCGAATGCCGAATCCGGTGGCGCGAGCCGGGCCGTGCAGCGCGCCCGCGACGACATCCTCGCCAGCATGGCCTGCCATGGCGCGGTGCGCGCCAACCGCCGGCTCAGCGTCGAGGAGATGAACGCGCTGCTGCGCGAGATGGAGGCCACCGAACGCGCCGACACCTGCAACCACGGCCGCCCGACCTGGCGCCAGGTGTCGATGAAGGAACTGGACGCGCTGTTCCTGCGCGGTCGCTGAAGCGAGCCGGCGTGCGCAGGCCGGCGCGCGCCAGCGGGTTCAAGCCAGCCAGCGCGCCAGCTGCTGAGCCACGGCCGGGCTGTCCAGCAGGTCCAGATGGCTGGTGCCCGGTACCAGCAGGCAGCGCGCCGGCGCGAAGTCCAGGTCGAGCTTCGGGTCGCGGTGCTGCCCCAGCGCGCTGCGCACGGGCACC
>JBBQOR010000679.1:0-1799 GCA_038331055.1 Burkholderiales bacterium | reverse complement strand
GCGGGCGTCGTCGCGGTGCACCCACGCGGTACGGAGGCCGGCGCGCGCGGCGCCCAGCACGTCCATCTCGATGTGATCGCCGACGTGCAGCACCTCGCCCGGCGCGCAGCCGAGGCGTTCGCAGGCGGCGAGGAAGATGCCGGGGTCGGGTTTGGCGGCGCCGTGTTCGCGCGCGCCCAGCTGGAACGCGAAATGATGATCCAGCCCGATCGCCACCAGGTCGGCATTGCCGCTGCTCAGCGCCGCCACCGGCAGCTTCGCGCTGATCCGCGCCAGTGCGTCGATGGCATCGGGATAGCACTCCACGCGGTTGCGCTCGGCGTAGAACACGTCGTAGGCCGGGCCGGCCAGCGCCGGGTCGTCGCCGGCCTCGCGGAACGCGTGCTCCAGCGTGAGCAGGCGCAGCGCGCCCATGTCGTGCAACAGATGCGGATGCGCGTCGAATACCCGTTCCCGCAGCGCGCGCATTTCCACGATGGGAAAGCGTTCGGCGGTGCGCGGGCTGTGGATGCGCAGCCAGTCGTCGAGCACCCGTTCGATCCGCGCGCCGATGGGCGGGAACGGCCAGAGGGTGTCGTCCAGGTCGAGGGTGATGGCGCGGATGGTGAAGTTCACGCCGCGAGTTTAGCGCGCGGGTTCCGCGGCTGCCGCGTGCCGTCCGGCTTGGGCCGCCGGGAGGACGCGTCGCGCCGGATCACTCCAGCAGCCGCGCCCAGGGGCCGAGGCCGTCGACCCGTTCCAGCACCACCTTCGTGCAGGCCAGCAGCGGCACCGCCAGCAGCAGGCCGATGATCCCCCACAGCCAGCCGAACACCATCAGCCCCAGGATCAGCACCAGCGGCGACAGCGCCATGCGCCGGCCGAGCAGGATCGGAGTGACGAACTGGCCTTCGAGGGTGTGCAGCAGCAGATAGATGGCGGACGGCAGCAGCGCGTCCAGCGGCGTGTCGAAATGCACGAAGCCCATCAGCAGCATGGCCATGATGCCGATCAGCGGCCCCACGTACGGCGCATAGTTCAGCAGCGCCGCCAGCGTGCCCCACATCAGCGCTTCGGGAATCCCCAGCCCCAGCCACACCAGCATCCCGGCGAAGGCCAGGCCCAGCAGGGTGTTGATGATGGTGATGGTCAGTACATAGCGCGACATCTCGCGCTCGATCGACTGCAGGATGTCCACGGTCAGCTTCTTCTGCTGCCGGCCGGGCAGCAGTGCCAGCACCTTGCGCTGAAGATTCGCCCCGTAAATCATGAAGAACAGGGTCAGCAGCACCACCGCCAGCACCGACGCGATCATCCTCGGCGTCGTGGTGAGCGAGCGGAACGGATCGTTGACCTCGGTCCTGACCAGCCGCACCGCGTTGACGTCTTCGCCGCCGGCGACGCGGGCGATGCTTTCCGCGCCCTTCTTCGCATCCTGCACCGGCTTGACCACGGCGCGCAGTTTGGGTGCGATCTCGCGCAGCTCCTGCGGCACCTCCCGCATCAGCTTGCCTGCGGGCTCCGCCATCAGGCTGCCCAGCAGCACCGCGCAGGCCAGGCCCGAGGACAGCACCGCCAGCGCGCCGACGAAGCGCGGAACATGGATTTTTTCCAGGGTGCGGATGATCGGGTTGCCGATCAGCGCGAAGAACATCGCCAGCAGCACCGGCAACAGCAGTTCCTGGGTCGCCCACAGGGTGTAGGCCACCGCCAGCGTCGCCAGCACGATCGCCGCGGTCGACGAGCGCGGGCGCGGCGGCGGTGCGGGTATCGGCGCCGCCTCTGCAGTTGGAGATCTGCCGCTGCCCTGGGAGTCGCTG
>JBBQOR010000678.1:0-1799 GCA_038331055.1 Burkholderiales bacterium | reverse complement strand
ATGCCCCGCGGGCTCCAGAAACTGGTCCAGCGGCAGTTCGGCTGCCACGTCGGCGACCGAACGCAGACCGGCGCGCCCGCTGCCCGCGATCACCCGCCTCAACAGCTTGCGCAGGTCCTGCTCCGAGAGCGGTGAGCCCCCAGAGAACGGGTCGAGCACGAAGGTGGAGCCGCGCAGTCGAAAGCGCACCAGGAAATGCCCCGGAAATGACACACCCTGCAGCGGAAGGCCGATCTTGCGGCCGATCTCGATGTACAGAATGGAGAGCGATATCGGGATCCCGCAGCGACGCTCGATCACCTCGTTGAGGTAGCTGTTGCGCGGATCATAGTAGTCCCCCGCGTTGCCGCTGAAACCGAGATCCTCGAACAGGAACTGGTTCAGCGCAATCACCTTGCCCTCCGAGTCGGCTGAGGGCGGGAGGCGGCCTCGCAGCCGGGCCGCCATGCGTTCGATCTCGCCCAGGTAATGATCCACGTCCAGCCCGGGAAAGGCATCCTGCGCAATCAGCAGGCAGGCCTCGGCGAGGCTGAAGTCTTCGCGCTCCCCAGCCAGCAGTTCCGCAAAACGGTCGCCGGCCATGATCAGGCGGCTCCGCGGCGCGAGAAATCGCGCAGCCGGAAACCCAGCGCGAGCAGGCAAACACCGTATACCGTCATGCCGAGCACGACGAGCCCACCGAGCGCGGAAAGCCGCTGCACCCAGTTCGCTCCGAACCACCAGTCCGGACGGCCCATTGCAAACCACAGCGCCGCCGACATGGCAACCACCGCCAGCAGCACCCTGACCGCAAACGAACCCCAGCCCGGCTGCGGGGAGTAGATGCCGTGCTGCCGCAGCTTCGTGTAAAGAAGGCCGGCATTGAGGCAGGCACCCAGGCCGATCGCCAGCGCAAGGCCGGCATGCTTGAGCGGCCAGACGAAGGCGAGGTTCATCAGCTGCGTGGCCACCAGCGTGAATACGCCGATCTTCACGGGCGTAACGACGTTCTGGCGTGCGTAAAAGCCAGGCGCAAGGATCTTCACCAGGATCATGCCGACCAGGCCGAGGCTGTAGGCGAGCAGGGCCTGCTGCGTCATCCATGCGTCCTCGATGCCGAAGCGGCCGTAATGGAACAGTGTGGCGATCAGCGGGATGCCCAGCACGGCAAGCGCGGCAGCGGCAGGCAGCGCGAGCAACAGGGTCAGGCGCAGGCCCCAGTCGAGAAGCTTCGAATACTCCACGGGCTGCGCATCCGCGTGATATTTGGACAGGCTGGGCAGCAGGATCGTGCCGAGCGCCACGCCCAGCATGCCGGCCGGGAACTCCATCAGGCGATCGGCGTAATACAGCCACGACACGCTCCCGGTGACCAGGAAGGAGGCAAAGATCGTGTTGATCACCAGCGAAATCTGGCTGATCGACACGCCGAACAGCGCGGGCGCCATGAGCTTCAGGACGCGCACCACGCCGGGATGCTTCAGGTTCAGCTTCCAGCGCGGCAACAGGCCGATGCGCGCGAGGAACGGCAACTGCAGCGCAAGCTGCAGTACGCCGCCTGCGAACACCGCCCATGCAAGCACCTTCACGGGCGGATCGAAATACGGCGCGAAGAAGGCGGCGCCGACGATAAAGGACACGTTGAGCATCACCGGCGTGAATGCCGGCAGGGCGAAGCGGTTGTGCGTGTTCAGGACTCCGGCGGAGAGCGCGACCAGCGAGATGAAGAACAAGTAGGGAAAGGTGATCCGCAGCAGGCTGACGGTCAGTTCGAACTTGGCCGGGTCGGCCGCGAACCCCGGCGCCGACGCATAGATCAC
>JBBQOR010000677.1:0-1803 GCA_038331055.1 Burkholderiales bacterium | reverse complement strand
TCGCCGCGCGGCGCATCTGACGGAGGTCGTGCAGTCCTTGCTGCACGGCGATGCCGCAGTGCCGCTGCCCGCGGCCACGGCGCCGCCTCGTGGCGCGGCCGCTCCGATTCCTGACCTGATGGACGGCAAGGGGCAGGTCGGCGCCAAGCGCGCGCTCGAAGTGGCCGCTGCGGGCGGCCACAGCCTGCTGCTCGTCGGCTCGCCAGGCAGCGGCAAGTCGATGCTGGCGCAGCGGCTGGCCGGCCTGCTGCCGCCGATGGCCGAGGACGATGCCTTGCAGAGCGCGGCGGTCCACAGCCTGGCCTCCAGCACCTGGGACGCGTCGACCTTCGGTCTGCGCCCATTGCGCGCACCGCACCACTCGGCCAGCGCGGCCGCACTGGTCGGCGGCGGATCACCGCCGCGGCCGGGCGAGATCAGCCTGGCGCATGGCGGCGTGCTGTTCCTCGATGAACTGCCCGAGTTCCCGCGCCGCGCCCTGGAAGCGCTGCGCGAGCCGCTGGAAAACGCCTCGATCACCATCGCCCGCGCCGCACGGTCAAGCCGCTTTCCGGCGCGCTTTCAGCTGGTGGCGGCGATGAACCCCTGCCCCTGCGGCTGGCTCGGCGTGGCCACCGCCGGCGGCCGCCACTGCCGCTGCACGACGGACGCCGTGGCGCGCTACCAGGGGCGGGTGTCCGGCCCCTTGCTCGACCGCATCGACCTGCAGGTCGAGGTGCCGCCCCTGCCCCCGGCCGAACTGCTGGCGCAGCGCGACGGCGAACCCTCCGCCACCGTGCGCTTGCGCGTGGCGGCCGCGCGAGAACGCATGCTGGCCCGCCAGGGCCGCATCAACGGCGAGCTCGACGCGGCCGGGCTCGACGCCGTGGTGTCCCTGGAGGCCGCCGCCGCACGCTTTCTGCAATCCGCAGCCGAGCGGCTGGGCTGGTCAGCGCGCGGCATGCACCGGGCGCTGAAGGTGGCGCGCAGCATCGCCGACCTGGGCGACAGCAGCAGCGTGACCATAGCCCACGTGGCCGAGGCGATGCAGTTCCGTCGGGTGCTCGGCGGCTAGAATCCGCCCTCCTGGCGACCGTGGTGAAGTGGATATCATGCGGCCCTCCGAAGGCTGCGTCGCAAGTTCGATTCTTGCCGGTCGCACCAGGGCGCCGTGATGGCGTACCGAAAGCTCCGCTTCCAACCCTTCGCAGCGTGACACCAGGGCCTTGCCGGTGGTTCCGGCTGCATGGCGACCGGGGCACGCGGGTGGCAGCCTTCCGCTACCCTGGGCGTGCTGGAGGGCCGCGACCGCACAACCGGCCACCTGAAGCGGAGCGGCTCGGCCGCCGACCCGGTCTTCGGCTCGAACTCCGATTTGCGCGCGCTGGGCTAGGTCTACGCGTCGAGCGACGCACACGGCGCCTTCGTGCGCGCAGTCGTGCGCGACTTCGTGGCCGCCTGGGGCAAGCTCATGAACCTGGATTGCTTCCGCCCCAACGCGCGCCCGCCGGGGCAGTAGCCCACGCGCGAAGCCGCCTTACCAGCGCTTAATCAGCGCTTAATCAGCGCTTAATCAGCGCCTTACCAATGGTTGCGCAGTTCGCGCAGCTTGACGAAGACGGTCTTCGCGTCGGGCGCTGCGGGCAGGTCGGGGAAAGCCTCGCGCAGCGCGGCGATGAGGCTCGCGCTGCCCAGCCGCATGAAGGTGTTCAGGCGCTTCTCGTCGCCCAGCGTGGTGACCGGCGCGGTGGCCGCGTCGTGGCCGGCCACCTGCGGCAGCAGCGCCTGCGCGGCCTGGTTGTCGGGCTCGCGCGCCAGGGTGAA
>JBBQOR010000676.1:0-1804 GCA_038331055.1 Burkholderiales bacterium | reverse complement strand
CGGTGGGCAACGGTGCGAAGCCGGTGGTGGACAAGCCGAAGCCCGACCCGAACGGCCAGTGCAAGCAGTGAGCGCCTTCGTAGCCCGCTGAGATTCGTACGAGCCGCCCGGACGGGTGGTGTGAGGCATTAGTTTCATCACGCGCGGCGTCGCCACATCGGTGACGCCGCGCGTGCTGCGTCCCCATCCGTCTGCCATGTCGCACCTGCTCACCGTTGATGCCCTGATCGGCCTCGCCACGCTCTCCGTCCTGGAGATCGTGCTCGGGATCGACAACATCATCTTCATCTCGATCCTCGCCAGTGCGCTGCCAAAGGACGAGCAGCCGCGTGCACGACGACTCGGATTGGCGGGTGCCTTCGTCACCCGCATGTTGCTGCTGTTCAGCATCACCTGGATCATGCGTCTCACGGAGCCGCTGTTCACGGTGCTCGGACGCGGCATCTCGGGGAAGGACCTGATTCTCATCATCGGCGGCCTCTTCCTGATCGGCAAGGCGACCACCGAGATCCATGAAAAGCTCGAAGACAAGACGGACGAGCAGGCGCAGCAGAAGAGCAAGGCTGCAGGGCGCGGACTGGTGGGTGTGGTGCTGCAGATCATGGTGATCGACATCGTCTTCTCGCTCGACTCCGTGATCACCGCCGTCGGCATGGTGCCACACCTCGAGGTCATGGTCGGTGCCAACATCATTGCGCTTGGCATCATGCTCGTGGCCGCGACACCGATCAGCGATTTCGTGGAGCGTCACCCCACCGTGAAGATGCTGGCGCTGTCGTTCCTGGTGCTGATCGGCACGAACCTGGTGGCCGAGGGCACGGGCTTCCACATCCCGAAGGGCTACACCTACTTCGCGATGGCCTTCTCGGTGCTGACCGAGATGCTGAACATCAAGCTCCGCAAGAAGAGCGAGCCGGTGTAGTCGGTGGTGGTGTGGCGGCGCCCCGACCGCTCAGGGCGCTGTGCTCACGCCTGACGCTTGCCGCCCGGCGGCTTCCGCATCGTCGGCGTTGACGGTGCACGATTGAGGACCCGATTGTTGAGCGGCGTCACGGCGGTGACGCGCGTCGGTGTGCCGCCTTCGATGGTTGGTGGCACGACCTCGAGCTTGCGCGCGACCATGAATTCTGCCGTGCTGCCCGGTGTGCTGCCGGCCGCCTCGCGCGTCTCGACCAGCTTGCGCAGGCGATTGCTCCGGCCGTGCAGCACCTGTGACGCGGCGCTCATCTGCTGACAGGCCGCGCTCTGCTCCTGCGTCGAGGCATTGGCCTGCTGCGCGCTGGTGGCATGCCCCACGGCGTCACCGGCCACTACGCTCAGCGACTGCTGGACGCCGGCGAGCTGCGCCGAGTTCTGCGCTGCCATCTCGCTCAGGTTCGCCGCGGCAGTCACGGTCCGCTCGGCCGACGCCGTGATACTCTCGAGTGCGGCGCCGACATCGCGACCAACCGTCTCGATCTCGCCCACCAGCCCGGCACTGCGCTGCATGGAGCTCATGGTCTTGTTGACACCGCCGGTGATGGCCGTCGTCAGCCGCGCCACGTCATCCGCCGCACGCTGCGCGGCCTCGGCGAGTTTGCGCACCTCGTCGGCCACCACTACGAAGCCGCGGCCTGCATCACCCGCGCGCGCCGCCTCGATGGCGGCGTTCAGCGCCAGCATGTTGGTCTGTTCGGCGATGCGGCCCACCGATGTCACGAACTGCGCGATGCCCTCGGTGACGCCATGCAGCGACTCGGCGGTGCGGCTCGCATCCTGGACCGAGCTGCGGATCTCCGACATCACCGACAGGGCCTGCCCGATC
>JBBQOR010000675.1:0-1805 GCA_038331055.1 Burkholderiales bacterium | reverse complement strand
CACGCTGGCCACGGTGGCGCCCGGTATTGCCGAGGCCCTGGTGGCAACCGCGATCGGCCTGTTCGCGGCCATTCCCGCGGTCGTGGCGTACAACCGCTTTGCCCGCGACATCGACCGCATCTCGATCCGCCTGGAGACTTTCATCGAGGAGTTCTCCAACATCCTGCACCGCAACGTCGGCGCGCAACCGGCGTCCGAACGCTGACGCGAAGGGGCCAGTCACATGCCATCGACCATGCAGCGCGGGCGCGGCCGGCGCACCATCAACGAGATCAACATGGTGCCGTTCATCGACGTCATGCTGGTGCTGCTGATCATCTTCATGGTGACGGCACCACTGATCACACCGAGCATGATTGATCTGCCCAGCATCGGCAAGGCGGCGCGCCAGCCCGACCAGGTGCTGCAGATCGTCATCGACAAGGAAGGCCTGCTCAACCTCAAGACCGACGGAAAGACCACCCAGCTGGGTCTGCCCGACATCGTGGCCGCCGTGCGCAAGGCGCAACAAGGCGCATCGGACCCGGCGGTGGTGATCAGTGCCGACCGCAATACGCGTTACGAGCAGGTGATCAAGGTGATGGACACCTTGCAGCGCGACGGTATCCAGCGCGTCGGGCTTTCGGTCCAACTGTCCAACCCCTGACCATGAACGCACACGCGGACTGGCTCGACTTTGCACCGCCCAAGGCACGTGGCCTCGGGCGACCCATCGCGCTGGCCATCGTTGCACACCTGGTACTGGTGGCCGCATTGACGCTGGGCGTGCAATGGAAGCGGGACGCACCGACCATCGCGGTCGAGGCCGAGTTGTGGTCCGCCGTCCCCAAGACCGCGGCGCCCAGGCTCGTCGAGGCGCCACCTCCGCCACCCGGTCCCCCGCCCCCGGCGCCTACGCCGGCACCGCCGCCAGAACCGGTTGTCAAGGTGCCCGATGCGGACATCGTGCTGCAACAGGAAAAGAAGCGGCTGGAACAGGAAAAACTGCTGGCCCAGCAGAAGCTGGAGCAGGAAAAGCTGGCACGGGAAAAGCTCGCGCCTGGAAGACGAAGAGAAGAAGCGCCAGCTTGCCCAGAAGGCGAAGCAGGACGCACTCAAGGCACAGCAACAGGCGGCGCTGGAGAAAAAGGAATCGATCAAGCTGGAGATTCTGCGCAAGGACAACCTGCAACGCATGGCGGGCCTGGCCGGCGCCACCGGCGGGCCATCGGCCACCGGCACCGCGCAACGCGCCAGTGGCCCGTCCGCCAGCTATGGCAGCCGCGTCAGTGCGATCGTCAAGCCCAACATCGTGTTCATCGAAGACACGCAGGAAAACCCGGTTGCGGATGTCGAGGTCCGCGTTGCACCGGACGGCACCATCGTCGGGCGCAAATTGATCAAGGGCAGTGGCAACAAGGCCTGGGACGAAGCCGTGCTCAAGGCGATCGACAAGACAGCGGTGCTGCCGCGCGATGTGGACGGAACGGTGCCGCCACAACTGGTGATCAGCTTCCGCCGCCGCGACTGAAGTCGCCGCGTACCGGCGTCGACAACCGCCGCAGGCATGGATGCCCCGCGCGCCGCAGCCGGATCCCGGCGATCGCAGCCGCTACGCGACTGCCGCCCGGCCCCACCTCACTCGTAGACGATGACGGCCTGGCCCTGGTCCGACTGCGCACGCCACTGCGCCAGCGCCGCATCCGTCGGGTAAAAGCGCATCGCATCGGACAGCTGCAGTTCGGCACTGGCTCCGCCACCATCATCGGCCTTGCGCGTCACCTGCAGGCGAATACCCAGGCCGCGCACCAGGTCGCCCTGCTCGG
>JBBQOR010000674.1:0-1806 GCA_038331055.1 Burkholderiales bacterium | reverse complement strand
GCTTCCTGCCGCAGCTCGTCTTCGGTCGGTCCGGCCAGCGGGCTCTTCAGCGCCGGGCGAGCCGGCGCCGCCGCCGGCAACGCGGCCGAAGGCGGACCCGCGGGCGATGCCGTGGCCGGATCGGCCACGCTGATGTGCACGGGAATGAAGCGCCCGAACACCTGCTCGCCCAGGCCTTCGAGCCAGGCGCGATTCTCTTCGCACTGCGACTTCGGCACCTTCTGGTTCGGCAGGAACGAGAAGGTGATCTTGGCCGGGGTCACGTCGATGCGATAGGCCTGCGCGACGACGGCGTTGTAGAAGAACACCTTCCCCGCCTTCACGCCGGCCAGGAACTGATCGCGCGCGCCCTCGGGCAGCGGATCGTTGGGATTGGTGGCTACGCCGGGCGATGCCGCGGTGTGCGACGGTGCCCCAGACCTCGCCGCGGGCATCGTGGGCCGCACGGCCGGGGGCGCCGCCGGAGCAGACGCGGGACGGGCCGCGGGCATCGCGGGACGCGCCGCCGGCAGGGCGCGGGCCCCGCTGCCGTCGAGCAGCTCGGCGAGCGGCAGCAGCTTGCGCAGGTGCATCAGGCGCAGCAGCGCCATCTCGAGCTGGAAGCGCGGATGGTCCGACTGGCGCACGTCGTATTCGGCGCGGGTGAAGCCGTCGAAGGTGCGCAGCAGGTCCTCGCGCGAGAAGCGCGCGCCGAGCGCCTGCAGCAGCGGGCGTTCCGACTCGCTGGCGACGTCGGGATCCTTGAGGCGGTTGCTGTCGACCGACACGACCAGCAGGTCGCGCGCGGCGCGCGCCAGTTCGCGGCACAGCAGGCGCAGGTCGTAGCCGCGCTCGATCGCCTTGTCGACCAGCGTGAAGGCGCCGTTGGCGTCTTCCCCGGCCAGCGCGTCGAACATCTCGAACACGAGGTCGCGGCCCACGAGGCCAAGCACCGAGGTGACGTCGTCGAGGGTCAGCTCGTCGCCGGCAAAGGCGCGCACCTGGTCGAAGGCGCTGAGCGAATCGCGCATGCTGCCCTCGCCGGCCCTGGCTAGCAGCAGCAGCGCGTCGTCGGGCACGTTGATGCCCTCTTGTCCGGCGATATAGCGCAGGCGTTCCGAGACGGTCTTGGCCGAGATGGTGCGGAACTCGTAGATCTGCGAGCGCGACAGCACCGTGTCGGGAATCTTGTCGAGCGCGGTCGTGGCCATCATGAACACGACGTGCGCCGGCGGCTCTTCGATCGACTTGAGCAGCGCGTTGAACGACGAGTTCGACAGCATGTGGACTTCGTCGATCAGGAAGACCTTGTAGCGGTTGCGCGCCGGGGCAATCGACAGCCCCTCGATGATCACCTCGCGCACGTTGTCGACGCCGGTATGGGTGGCGGCGTCGATTTCGAGCACGTCGATGTCACGGCCTTCGGCAATTTCGATGCACGCCTCGCACACGCCGCACGGCGTCGGCGTCGGGCCCTGCACGCAGTTGAGGGCGCGGGCCAGGATGCGGGCGGTGGTGGTCTTGCCGCAGCCGCGCGGCCCGGCGAACACGAACGACTGGGCGATGCGCTTGCTCTTCAGGGCATTGCGCAGCGTGCGCGTGACCGCCTGCTGACCGAGGACGTCGTCGAGCCTCTGGGGCCGCCACTTGCGCGCAAGAGCCTGATAGGCCATCGGAATCGGTGCCGCGGAAGGTGGTGCGGGCCCTACCGCGGTCCGGAGGTCCCACGCACATGTCAGGAGCTGCTGAGCGCTGCTGCCTTCCGGCCCTGACGCGGTTCGCAGACTGCCATTGCACGGGTTCCGGGCCGCGGTACGGCCCGCCGCC
>JBBQOR010000673.1:0-1811 GCA_038331055.1 Burkholderiales bacterium | reverse complement strand
CCAGCAGTGGGTTGGCGGCGTTCGCGTGGGTCCGTGGCGCTGGGTTGCCGCGGACGTCCGAACGGATGGCGAGTGCACCTTCATGGTAGGTCGAGCTCACGCCTGGCGACGCATCTCTGCATACGTATTCATGGCCAACTGACGCAGTTTTTCATGCTGCATTGCAAGGTGATTTCGGCACGCGCGCGTCCGCATCCGCTACGCTTGATCAGGCAGGCGCGAGCAGGGGCGGACCGATGAACAGCACGGATATTTTCCTGGTCGCGATGGTGATCATCTTCGGCGCGCCCTACCTGATCTGGCGCGTCGCGCGGCTCGACTATTACGCGCCGTTGGTGGTGGTGCAGATCATCACCGGCATCGTGCTGGGGCCGGGCATTCTGGGCGCGGCCTTTCCGCATTACTACGAGACGGTCTTCAGTGGCCCGGTGATCCAGGCGCTCAACGGGGTGGCGTGGTGGGCGGTGATGCTGTTCGTGTGGATCGCAGGCATTGAGCTCGATCTGGCGCAGGTGTGGGCACGCCGTCGTGAGTGCGGCATTACCGCGAGCCTGGCGCTCGGCGTACCACTGCTGTTCGGGAGTGTTGCCGCGGTCATCCTGCTGGGCTGGCACGGTGGCTGGATCGGCGCGGCGGCGGCGCCGTGGCAGTTCGTGCTGGGTGTGGGCATGGCCTGCGCGGTGACCGCGCTGCCGATCCTGCTGCTGCTGATGGAAAAGCTCGCGATGCTGCGCACGCCGCTGGGGCAGCGCATTCTGCGCTACGCCAGCCTCGACGACATCGCGATCTGGGCGGTGCTGGCGGTGATCCTGCTGGATTGGCAGCGGGTCGGCTGGCAGCTGCTGTTTCTGCTGCTGTTCGCGTGCGCGGCATGGCTGTTTCGCCGGCTGATGCAACGACTGGCGGCATCGGATCGCTGGTATGTCGGGCTGATCTGGCTGGCGGCCTGCGGACTGGCCGCTGATCGCGCCGGGCTGCACTACATGGTGGGTGCGTTCCTGGCTGGCGCGGTGATCGATCGTGAATGGTTCGACCAGGCCCGCATGGACATGTTGCGCCATCACGTGCTGCTGGTGGTGATGCCGGTGTTCTTTCTGTCGACCGGGCTGCGCACCAGCTGGAGCGCGGGAGGCGCTGCGGTATTCGTGGCTGCCGGCCTGTTGCTGCTGGCGTCCGTGGGCGGCAAGCTGGTCGGTGTGCACATCGCCGGCCGCCTGCTGGGCTGGGCCCGCGGCGAGGCTTCGATCATCGGCTGGCTGCTGCAAACCAAGGCGCTGATCATGATCATCTTCGTCGACATCCTGCTCGACCGGCATCTGATCACCGCTGATACCTTTACCGCGTTGCTGCTGATGGCTGTCGTCAGCACCATGCTCACCGTGCCGATGACGGCGCCGCGACTGCGTGCGCTGGGCGGCGACCACGAACCGGCCAGGGGCGAACGAATCGCCGGAGCCGGCGGATGAGATGTGCTGCCCTGCCCAATGCAGACGCCCTGACTGATGGAGCCTCGACATGACTGACCGCCATATCCGCCGCATCGTGATCGTCGGAGGCGGCTCGGCTGGCTGGATGACCGCCGCCGCGCTGGCCAATGCGCTGCAGGGCAGTTGCCGGATCGACCTGGTCGAGTCCGAGGAGATCGGTATCGTCGGTGTCGGCGAGGCCACCATTCCGCCGATCAAGTACTTCAACCGCACACTGGGTATCGACGAGAATG
Organism: Burkholderiales bacterium; assembly: GCA_038331055.1. Classification (GTDB taxonomy): domain Bacteria; phylum Pseudomonadota; class Gammaproteobacteria; order Burkholderiales; family Burkholderiaceae_C; genus Rubrivivax. Next base: position 91 of record JBBQOR010000673.1, on the reverse strand, counting down.
CGTTCCTTGCAGCCACCCAGGGCACCTTCAAGCTCGGCATCGAATTCGTCGACTGGACCCGCATCGGGCAACGCTATTTTCATCCGTTTGG
>JBBQOR010000672.1:0-1817 GCA_038331055.1 Burkholderiales bacterium | reverse complement strand
CGCGGTGGTGGCTCTCGCGGGCCAGACCGTGCAGTCCGACGATGGCGCGGCGGCGCTGGTCAAGGCGCGTGCTTTCGCCGAACCGCTGCTGGCCGGCCAGACCCTGGACACCGGCGAGCACGCGATGGGCCACGCCGACGGCGTGGCGGCGGTGCTGCAGGCCATCGGTGCCGCGCCTTCGCTGTGCGCTGCGGCCTACCTGGTCTACGCAGGCGACTTCCTGCAGCGGCCCGAAGAAGTGGTCGAGAAGGCCTTCGGCCCGTCTTACGCCAGCCTGGTGGGCAGCACACGCAAGCTCGTGCAGGTGCAGCGTGCGGCGCGCCACGCCGAACTGCCCGAGCAGCAGCGCGCGCAGCAGACCGAACGTGTGCGCAAGATGCTGCTCGCCTTCTCGCGCGACCTTCGTGTGGTGCTGCTGCGCCTGGCTTCGAGGCTGCAGACGCTTCGCTGGTTCGCAGCCAGCCGCACGGATTGCCCGCCGGAACTGGCGGCTGAGAGCGAGCAAGTGTTCGCGCCGCTGGCCAACCGGCTGGGCATCTGGCAGATCAAGTGGGAGCTCGAAGACCTGGCCTTCCGCTTCCTGCAGCCCGACGAGTACCACCGCGTGGCCCGGCTGCTGCAAGAGACACGCGCCGAGCGCGAGTCCGGCATGGAGGCGGCGCGGCGGCAGCTGGCGACGCTGCTGGCCGAGGCCGGCCTGCGCGCCGACGTGCAGGGCCGGCCGAAGCACCTGTACAGCATCTGGAAGAAGATGCAGGGCAAGGGGCTGGACTTCGGCCGCGTCTTCGATGTGCGTGCGCTGCGCGTGGTGGTGATGGCCGACGCCGCCGCCGCCGACGCCGCAGTCTGTTACGCCGTGCTGGCCCGTGTGCACGAGCGCTGGGTGCCGGTGTCGGGCGAGTTCGACGACTACATCGCCAGACCCAAGCCCAACGGCTACCAGTCGCTGCACACGGTGGTGCTGGGCGACGATGGCCGGCCGGTGGAAGTGCAGGTGCGCACGCAGGCCATGCACGAACACGCCGAGCACGGCGTGGCGGCGCACTGGGCCTACAAGGAGGCGGGCGTGCGCGGCTACGCCGGCGTCAGCGCGGCAGGCGATTTCGAGGAACGTGTGGCCGAGGCGCGCAAGGCGGTGCTGCGCGAACTGCTGGCCTGGGAGCGCGACATTGCGGCCGACGGCGCAGGGGCGCCGGGCGCCGGCGCCTTCGACGACCGCATCTACGTCTTCACGCCGCAGGCCACGGTGATCGAACTGCCGGCCGGGGCCACACCGGTCGACTTTGCCTACAGCCTGCACACCGAGGTCGGCCACCGCTGCCGCGGCGCGCGTGTCGACGGCCGCGTGGTGCCGCTGAACACGGCGCTGGCCAACGGGCAGACGGTGGAGGTGGTCACGGCGAAGGAGGGCGGCCCGTCTCTGGACTGGCTCAACCCTGAGCTGCACTACCTGCAGAGCCACCGCGCGCGCGCCAAGGTTCGCGCCTGGTTCAACGCCCGGGCTCAGGACCAGACCATCGCCCGCGGGCGCGAGCTGGTGGAGAAGCTGCTGCAGCGCGAAGGCCGCACGGCCCTCAAGCTCGATGCCCTGGCCGCGCAACTGGGCTTCAAGGCCGCAGACGCGCGGTTCGAGGTGGTGGGCAAGGACGAGTTATCGCTGAAGACGATCGAGAACCTGCTTCGCCCGGCCGAGCCCGAGACAGCGCCCGACGAGCAGATCGCGCTGCGCCGCCCGCGCAGCGATGCCGGCGGCGGCGTGCTGGTGGTGGGCGTCGAGTCGCTGCTGACGGCGCTGGCGCGTTGCTGCCGGCCGGCGC
>JBBQOR010000671.1:0-1820 GCA_038331055.1 Burkholderiales bacterium | reverse complement strand
CACCACGCCCAGCGCATCGGCCTCGTTGTGCAGGTAACGGTAGTTTTCATACTCGACGACCCATTCGTTGCCCAGTGTGCCGATGCGGACCCGGTCCAGGCCGCTGGCGCGCAGGCGCACCGACCGGCAGCGAGGCGTCGTAGGTGCTGCGCTGCAGGTGCAGTGCCAGCAGGGTTTCCTGCACCAGATCCTCCACGTCGTCCGGTACGCTCTGCATGCGGCGCCGCAGATAGCCGCGCAGCCGGGACGCAATCTGCAGCAGGGCCTCGCGATAGGCCGCCTCGTCGCCAGACTGGGCGCGCAGCCAGAGCGTTTTCAGGCCGGACTCGAATTCGTTCTGGTTGGCGTTATCGGACATGTCGTCGGCGAACCCGTTCCGGTTACAGCGCGCCGACAGATTCAGCGCCGCGCCGTGCGGCAGGTTCGTGGCGGGCGCCGCGATTCTGACCGCGCCGTCGGCACCTGCCGTGTAACCGATCGGCCAGCAGCGGCGACTCATCTCGACTTCTAGTTCTGCCGCCATACTCCTCCGCGCAAATCGGCCAAGGAAATCACTTCGATGCATGCGACCTTTCCCCTGCCCGCCGCGTCCGACTTCCCGCCGCCGCGGGACACCGACGCCGGGGCGCTGGTGCTCACGAACATGCCGATCCAGCGCTTCGGCAGCACGCTCGTCAGCAAGGGCACGTTGGCGGGCTGCATGCGGCTGCCGCGCGAGTCGTACCGCGCCCACCTGCGCGACCTGTTGCGCCTGCACCCGCTCGTCGAGCCGATCCGCATCGGCGCCGCGATCACGGCGGGTGCAGTCGGATGATGTTGAAAAGCAGACGCATGGCCTGGGTCGGCGCCGGCACCGCCGTGGTGCTGGCGTTCTTCGCGTACCGGTACTTCGGCCTCGCCGAGCTGCTGACGCTGGACGGGCTGAAGGCCAGCAGCGACAGGCTGTTGAACGCCTACCAGGCCGACCCGGTTACCACGCTGGCGGTGTTCTTTGCCGTCTACGTGGCGATGGCGGCGCTGTCGCTGCCGGGCGCCACGATCCTGACGCTGGCCGGCGGCGCGATCTTCGGCCTCTGGGTCGGCCTGGTCGTGGTGTCGTTCGCGTCCAGCCTGGGGGCCTTGCTGGCCTTCCTGGCCGCGCGCTACCTGCTGGCGGGCACCGTGCAGTCGCGCTTCGGCAAGGCGCTGGCGCCTGTGAACGAGGGCATCCAGCGCGACGGCACCTTCTACCTGCTGACGCTGCGTCTGGCGCCGGTGTTCCCGTTCTTCCTCGTCAACCTGCTGATGGGGCTGACGACGATCGGCGCGGCGCGCTTCTACCTCGTGAGCCAGCTGGGCATGCTGGCGGGCACCGCGGTGTTCGTCAACGCCGGCACGCAACTGGCGGCGATCCGAACCCCCGCCGACGTGCTGTCGCCTGGGCTGTGGGGCAGCTTCTTGCTGCTGGCGTTGTTCCCGCTGCTCGCCAAGCTGGTCGTCGACGGGCTGCGCGCGCGCAAGGTCTACGCCCGCTGGCGGCATTTGAAGCCGGCGCGCTTCGAGCGCAACCTCGTCGTCATCGGCGCCGGCGCCGGCGGTCTGGTGTCGGCCTACATCGCCGCCGTCGTGAAGGCCAAGGTGACGCTGATCGAAGGCCACAAGATGGGCGGCGACTGTCTGAACTTCGGCTGCGTGCCGAGCAAGGCGCTGATCCGCTCGGCCAAGTTCGCCAAGCAGCTGAAGAAGGCCGGCAGCCTGGGCTTCAAGGGCGCTTCGGCACAGCTGAACTTCGCCACCGCGATGGGGCGCGTGCACCGGGTCATCGCCGACATCGAACCGCA
>JBBQOR010000670.1:0-1820 GCA_038331055.1 Burkholderiales bacterium | reverse complement strand
ATCCTGCCGCGCGAGCTGTTCGCGTTCCGGCCCACCACGCGCGGCCCGGCCGGCCGCGTGCGTGCCATATCGCCGATCGGCAAGACCTGGATCAATGGCAGTACGTTGCGTGTGCGCTTCATCGGCGGCACCGCCGCGCAGAAGACGCTGGTCAAGGAGCAGGCGGGCTGGTGGGAGGCCGTGGCCAACCTCAAGTTCAATTTCAACGACGCGCCTGACGCCGACATCCGCATCGCCTTCGACACCAACGACGGCGCCTGGAGCTACATCGGCACCGACTGCAAGAGCATTCCGCGTGACCAGCCGACGATGAACCTGGGCTTCATGGACGGTGGCACCACCGCGCACGAGTTCGGCCATGCGATCGGCCTCGCGCACGAACACCAGAACCCGGCTGGCGGCATCCTCTGGAACGAAGCGACGGTGATCCGCGAGATGGCCAAGTCACCCAACTTCTGGGACGAGCAGACCACGCGCCACAACATCCTGTTCCGCTACCGGGCTGACCAGATCAACGGCACCAAGTTCGACCCGAAGTCGATCATGCTGTATTTCTTCCCCGCCGACTGGACCAGCAACGGCATCGGCACCGAAGCCAACGACGTGCTGTCGGAGATCGACCGCAGCTTCATCGCCGCGGCGAAGATGTACCCGAAGGCCGGGCCGACGGCGGTGGACGCGGTCGAGTTGACGATCGATGCCACGCGGCGCACCGCGGCGGCCATCGGCAAAGTCGGCGAGGAGGATCTGTTCCGCTTCGTCGTGAAGACGGCCGGCCGCTATGTGGTCGACACCCGCGGCCCGACCGACGTGGTGATGAAGCTCTTCGGCCCCGACAACGCCACCTCGCTGATCGCCGAGGACGACGACTCGGGCGTGGGCAGCAACGCACGCATTTCTTCCAACCTGACCGCAGGCACCTTTTACGTGCAGGTGCGCCACTGGAACAAGGCCAGCGGCATCGGCAACTACAGCGTCAAGGTAGCCAAGGGCTGAGCGTCCCGGCGGCGCGCGCCGCCGGTGCGTTCACGACGCGGTCACTTCGCCGTGTGGCTCGCCGCCTCGCGCACCGCCGCGACGATGTTCACATAGCCGGTGCAGCGGCAGAGGTTGCCTTCCAGCGCCTCGGCGATCTGCTCGTCGCTGGGCCGCGGGTTGTGCGCCAGCAGGTCACAGGCGCTCATGATCATGCCCGGCGTGCAGAAGCCGCACTGCAGGCCGTGGCAGGCGCTGAAGGCGTCCTGCAGCGGGTGCAGCGTGCCGTCGGCGGCGGCCAGGCCTTCGATCGTGGTGACCTGCCGCCCTGCCGCCTGCACTGCCAGCACGGCGCAGCTTTTCACCGCCACGCCGTCGAGCAACACGGTGCAGGCGCCGCACTGGCTGGTCTCGCAGCCCACATGGGTGCCGGTCAGCACCAGCGGGCCGCGCAGCAGCTCGACCAGCAGGGTGGCGGTGTCGGCGTCGGCCGTGGCAGGGCGGCCGTTGACGGTGAGGGTGATGTGGGGCATGGCGGGCTGGCGGTGGCGTGGATTGAGCCGGATCGTAGCGGCTCAGGCGCGCGGTGATGGTCAAGCTTCCGCGGGCGTTGGGCGTTGTCGGCTCGCTCGAACCCAGCGGATACGCAGACGCTGGCGGGTCGTCCGTCGGCGGGTTGGGTCGGCCCTATGCCCGCTCGGTCAGTCCGTAGACCGGCAGCCTCATCGCAAGGCACGCCTGCCGCATGCCGCCGTTCAGGGTTGCCAGCGGCACCGCCAGGCTGGCCGAGAGGATGATGTAGATCGTTTCCGCCACCTCAAGTGACCTTGCCCCTGGAATCCGAA
>JBBQOR010000669.1:0-1827 GCA_038331055.1 Burkholderiales bacterium | reverse complement strand
CGCCGCCTTCGACAACCCCGATTTTGTCGAGGTGGTGATCCATTCCTACCGCCACCGCTTCGGCCTGGTGCCGGGCGACCCGGCGCTGGCCGGGATCGAGCGCGCGCTGGCGCTGCAGCCGGCCATCACCGTGCCCACGCTCACCTTCGACGGTGCCGACGACGGCGTGCGCCCGCCGGCCACCGCGGCCCAGCACGGCCACCGTTTCACCGGCCCGCGCACCCATACGGTGCTGCCGGGCGTGGGCCACAACATGCCGCAGGAAGTGCCGCGGGTATTTGCCGATGCCGTGATGGCGCTGGTGCGGCCACGCTGACACCACGCACCACGCGCGGGTGGGCCGGCGCGCGGTCGCTCAAGTGACGGCCGGTGCCGCCGAGCCCGGCCTATGCTGCGCGCTGACCTTTTCGAGCGAGCGCCCATGACCTATTCCACCCTCGGCTGGCAGATCGACGACCGTGTGCTGACGCTCACGCTCAACCGCCCGGCCCAGCTGAATGCCTTCACCGTCGAGATGGCCAACGAGCTGGTCGACGCCTACCAGCGTGCCAGCGAAGACGACGCGGTGGGCGCGGTGGTGGTCACCGGCGCCGGCCGGGCTTTTTGCGCCGGCATGGACTTGTCGGTCGGTGGCAATGTGTTTGGCCTCGACGAGCGCCTGGACCCCAGCCTGGACCAGTTGGACACGCTGTGGGACGACCCGGCCATCGTGGCCGGCGTGCGCGACACCGGCGGGCGTGTGTCGCTGGCGGTGTACGACTGCAAAAAACCCATCATCGCGGCGATCAACGGCGCGGCGGTGGGCATAGGCGCGACGATGACGCTGCCGATGGACGTGCGCCTGGCCAGCGACAAGGCCCGCATCGGCTTTGTGTTCGGCCGCATCGGCGTTGTGCCCGAGGCCTGTAGCACCTGGTTTCTGCCACGCATCGTCGGCCTGCAGCAGGCGCTGGACTGGGTTTATTCGGCCGACATCCTGACACCCGAACAAGCGTTGGCCGGCCGGCTGCTCAAGGCCGTGGTGCCGGCTGACCAGTTGCTGGCCGAGGCGCACGCGCTGGCCCACAAGTACATAGCTGGCCGCAGCCCGGTGGCTACCGCGCTGATGCGCCAGATGCTGATGCGCAACCACGCGATGCCGCACCCGCGAGACGCCCACGCCATCGAATCGCTGGCCATGCTGCACACCAGCCGCCACGACGGCAAGGAAGGTGTGGCCTCGTTCAATCAGAAACGGGCGCCGGCCTACAGCGGCCGCGCCTCCGACGGCCTGCCGGATTTTTACCCCTGGTGGTAAGCGGCGTGGCCAGCGGCCAGCGCGCCGCCCGCCAGAACTTCACAAGACAACCCAAGGAGACAGGCATGGAACGCAAGGTGTGTGTGGTCACCGGCTCATCGTCGGGCATAGGCGCGGCGACCGCCCGGCTGTACGCCAGCCGCGGCTGGAACCTGGTCATCAACTATTCGCGCGAGCAGGGGCCGGCCGACGCCGTGGCCGACGAGTGCCGCGCGCTGGGTGCCGAGGTGCTGGTGCTCAAGGCCAACGTGGCCGAAGACGCCGACTGCCGCGCGCTGGCGGCGGCGGTTGACGCCCAATGGGGCCGTTGCGACGTGCTGGTCAACAACGCGGGCACCACCAAGTTCGTCGCCATGCGTGATCTGGCCGGGTTGGAGGCCGCGGACTTCCAGAAGATCTACGCGGTCAACGTGGTCGGCGCCTTTCAAATGGTGCGGGCGTTGGAGCCGCTGCTCAGGCAATCGCCCAGCGCGGCCGTGGTCAACATGTCGTCGATCGCCTCGGTCACCGGCCTGGGCTCGTCGGTGGCC
>JBBQOR010000668.1:0-1828 GCA_038331055.1 Burkholderiales bacterium | reverse complement strand
GGGTCGGCACTGCCCCAGTGGGATCCTTCGCCGCCAATGGCTACGGACTGTTCGACCTGACCGGCAACACCTGGGAGTGGACGAGCGACCCATACGTCGCGCGGCATATAGTCGAGACAAGTCAGTGCCGGTGCGGGCCGACGGATGCGCAGCGCGGGGCCCTCGAACTCCCGGAGCCGACCAGCCGCGTGCTCAAGGGTGGTTCGCACCTGTGCGCGCCCGAATACTGCCTGCGCTACCGGCCTGCGGCCCGGTCCTCGCAGACCGAGGACTCCGCGACCACCCACATCGGTTTCCGCTGCGCCGCGGACGCGTAGCGCCGGCATCCGCCAGGCCCTGACCCGCCACAGACCGGAGTTTTTCGCGGCCCGCCGCGATCGGCGCCAGCAACCCCCGCGCGTCGCGAGAATCTCCGGTCCGAAACGTGAGACTCAGCGGCCGTGCGTGCGCTCCGGCGTGAGGGCGACGAGCGGGAGGGTGTGCTCTCCGAGCCCGAGACGCTCCGCCCACGGTGGCCATGCCGCCGGCGCCGAGTTCATGCTCGATGCGTTAGCTACGGCCAAGGGCGGTGGTGAGACGCGCCGGGATATCAGTCATGGGGTCGGGCTCGCGTGGGTACGCACCGATTCACCGGACGTCAAACGGCTCGGCCGGCGAGGCGAACAGCGGGATTTCGAATGATCACACGTGCAGAGTACCGGGAAGGAAATGACCTGTCAATTCTATTGCCACGGTATCGTCGATATTCCAACGCGTTGCTCGACAATCACTTGACGCATTCTCGCGTCACGCCGGCGTCCACTCCCGCTTGGCGGTCTGCATCGCCGCGTCGAAGAAGCGCATCGTGCCACGGCCAGCGGCTTTGGCCTCGTACATCGCCACGTCGGCGCGCTTGATGACTTCGTCCAGCGTCAGCTCGCGGCCATGGAACAGCGTGATGCCGATGCTGGGCGTCACGCTGTAGGGGTGGTCGCCCAGCTGGCAGGGCAGGCTGATGCCGGCCAGGATCTTTTCGCCGATCGTGGCGGCCTGCAGGTCGGCAATGGCCTCCACGTCGTCCAGGCCCAGCGCCATGACGACGAACTCGTCGCCGCCAATGCGCGCCACCGTGTCGTCGGCGCGCACGCAGGCCAGCAGGCGCATGGCCACTTCAACCAGCAGCAGATCGCCGTGGTCGTGCCCCAGCGTGTCGTTGAGGGACTTGAAGTGGTCCAGGTCGATGAAGAACACGGCGCCGTGGCCGCCGTGGCGCGCGTCGCTGGCAAAGGCCTGCTGCATACGGTCTTGCAGCAGGCGGCGGTTCGGCAGGCCCGTCAGCGCGTCGTAGTAGGCCAGGTTCTGGATCCGCTGCTCGGCGCGCTTGCGCTCGGTGATGTCCACCGAGATGGCGCCGACGGCCTGGGTGCGCTGTGCGGCATCGGTGATCGGGAAGTGCACGGTGTGGTAGGTGCGCTGGGTGCCATCACGGTGCGTGAGCGTCCGTTCGAGGTCGATCGCCACCGTCTGGTCCCGGACCGGCAACTCGGGCTGGGCGGTCTCGTCGGTCTGGGCCGCCAGCTGGGCATGGTGCCGGTTCGACAGGATCAGATTGCCGGCCAGATCGTACGCGGAGATCGACGCCGGCGCGTGGTCCAGGATGGCCTGCAGCCGTGCCTCGCTGTCGCGCAACAGGCGTTCGGTGCGCTGTTGCCGCAGCGCGGTCTCGACGCGATAGCGCAGCAGCTTGAGGTAGCCGCGATCGGCGTCCTTGATGAGGTAGTCGTGCACGCCCAGGCGCAGCGCGCGCGCGGCGGCGGCCTCGTCCCAGGCGCCGGTGATGAAGATCACG
>JBBQOR010000667.1:0-1830 GCA_038331055.1 Burkholderiales bacterium | reverse complement strand
CGTCGCCGACGGAGCGCAGCATCTCGAAGCTGCGCTCGAAACCGAGTTCGGCGAAGTCGTCGAAGAACACGCCGCCGATGCCGCGCGGCTCGTTGCGGTGCTTGAGAAAGAAGTACTCGTCGCACCAGGTCTTGAAGCGCGGGTACTTGTCGGGACCGAACGGCGCCAGCGCGTCGCGGCAGCAGGCGTGGAAGTGCGCGGCGTCTTCCTCGACGCCGTAGTACGGCGTCAGGTCCATCCCGCCGCCGAACCAGAACGCCGGCTCGCGTCCTTCGGGCCGGGCGATGAACATGCGCACGTTCATGTGCACCGTGGGCACATGCGGGTTGCGCGGGTGCATCACCAGCGAGACGCCCAGCGCCTCGAAAGGCGCGCCGGCCAGCTCGGGCCGGTGCTGAGTGGCCGAAGGCGGCATCGAGCGGCCCAGCACATGGCTGAAGTTGCAGCCGCCGCGCTCGAGCAGGTGACCCTCTTCGACCAGTTGCGACAGGCCGTCGCCTTCGAGCCTGCCGCCGGGCTCGCGGGTCCAGCCGTCGCGCATGAAGGTCTTGCCGTCGGCGGCCTGCATGGCGTCGACGATGCGGCCCTGCAGGCCGAGCAGATAGTCGCGGACCGGTTGCGTGTCGATCATGGCGTGAGGGGGCGCAGGCGGCCGCGGGCAGTTGGATGGGGGCGCATGGGCGGGCGGCTCAAGGCTTGATCGCGCGGTAGCCGATGTCACGCCGCCACTGCGCACCGTCCAGGCCGATCGCGCGCACGCCTTCATAGGCGCGCTGCTGCGCCAGCTTGACCGATTCGCCGAGTGCCGTGACACACAGGACGCGCCCTCCGCTGGTCACCGGCCGACCGCCCTGCAGGGCCGTGCCGGCGTGGAAGACCATCAGGTCCTCAGCCTGCAGCCGGGGGTCGGCCAGACCTTCGATCGGGTCGCCCTGCCGCGGCGCCTCGGGATAGCCGGCGGCGGCCATCACCACGCCGAGTGCGGTGCGCCGGTCCCACTGCAGTTGCACGCGGTCCAGCGTACCGTCGACGGCATGCAGCATCACTTCGAACAGATCACTCTTCAGGCGCATCAGGATGGCCTGCGCCTCGGGGTCGCCAAGGCGGGCGTTGAACTCCACGGTGCGCGGGCGGCCCTGCGCGTCGATCATCAGGCCGGCGTACAAAAAGCCCGTGAACGGATGGCCGTCGGCAGCCATGCCGGCCACCGCCGGGCCGATGATCTCGTGCATCACGCGTGCATGCACGTTGGGCGTGACCACCGGCGCCGGCGAGTACGCGCCCATGCCGCCGGTGTTGGGGCCGCGGTCGCCATCGGCCAGGCGCTTGTGGTCCTGGCTGGTGGCCAGGGGCAGCACGTTCACGCCGTCGCAGACGACGATGAAGCTGGCCTCTTCGCCGGCCATGAAGTCTTCGAGCACCACGCGCGCACCATCGTCGTTGTGCGCAACGCCGTAGCGATTGGCCTGCAGCATGTCGTCGATGGCGGCGTGCGCCTGGGCCTCGTCCAGCGCCACCACGACGCCCTTGCCGGCCGCCAGGCCGTCGGCCTTGACGACGATCGGCGCGCCGTGGCGCCGCACATGGGCGTGGGCCTCGGCGGCGTCGGTGAAAGTGGCGTAGAGCGCCGTCGGAATGCCGTGCCGCTGCATGAAGTCCTTGGCGAAGGCTTTCGAGCTCTCCAGCCGGGCGGCGGCCTGGGTCGGCCCGAAGACACGCAGGCCGCGCGCACGAAACAGGTCCACCAGCCCGGCGGCCAGCGGCGCCTCGGGGCCGACGACCGTGAGCGCCACCTTCTCGGCCGCCGCGAAGTCGGCCAGTTCGCCCAGG
>JBBQOR010000666.1:0-1832 GCA_038331055.1 Burkholderiales bacterium | reverse complement strand
TGCTGCATCTCGCTCGGGTGCTGGGTGCTGCACAGCACGTGCAGGCCGTCGTCCTCGGCCGGCAGCGCGTAGGCGATCTGCCCTTCCAGATAGAACTGTTCTTGCCCGCCCACCTCGAAGCGGCCGGTCAGGCGTTGCGGCGCGGCGCTGATGGCCGCGCGCGCATCACCGCGCAGCATGTGCATCGGCGGCACCACGTACTGGCCGGCGGCATGCGCCTGCTGCGGCGTCAGCACAGGCGGCAGTGGCTCGGCGCGTATGACCGCCTTGGCCTGCGCGGCTGCGCGGCGGGCGGCGTCGCGCGTGCGCGCCACCACCGCAAACACCGGCTGGCCGAGATAGCGCAAGACGCCTTCGGCCAGGATCGGGTCGTCGTGCACCAGCGAGCCGCAGTCGTTGGTGCCGGGCAGATCGGCCGCCGTGAACACATCCACCACGCCGGGCATTGCACGGATGCGCGCCACATCCACGCCGAGCAAGGTGCCATGCGCCAGCGGCGACAGCCCCAGCGCGGCGTGCAGCGTGCCCACGACCTCGGGGATGTCGTCGGTGTAGGGCGCCTCGCCGGCCACATGCAGATGCGCCGATTCGTGCGGGCGCGACCGGCCGACCTCGGCCTGGGCGGGCGCTGGTTGCAGCACGGCCGGTTGCAGCACGGCAGGTTCAAGCGGCTTGTTCATCGCGGCACCTCGAACGGGTGGTTGAGGGTTGATGGTGAGGGTCGATCCATCAGTTGATCCATCGGGTGATCCATCAGCTGATCCATCAAGCGGCGTCCGCGCGGGCCCAGACCGTCACCTGGTCTTCGGGCAGCGGGTCGTGCGGCCGCGTCTGCAGCCACAGCCGGCGCAGCAGGTTGCCGGCCACCCGCAGCCGGTACTCGGCGCTGGCACGCATGTCGGACAGGGGCGTGAAGTCCTGCGCCAGCGCAGCCACGGCCGCGTCCACCGTGGCCTCGGTCCAGGGCTGGCCCAGCACGGCGGCTTCGGCATGCGCGGCGCGCCTGACGATGCCGGCCAGGCCGCCGAAGGCCCAGCGCACCTGGGCGACATGGTCGCCGTCGAGCACCAGGAACAGCCCCGCGCAGACGGCCGAGATGTCGCAGTCGAAGCGCTTGGAGATCTTGTAGGCGTGCAGCGTCTGGCCGGCGGCTGGCAGCGGTACCTCGATCGCCTGCACGAACTCGCCGGGCTCGAGCCGGTTGACCATGTAGTCGACGTAGAAATCAGCCAGCGCCAACGTGCGCATACGCTCGCCCAGGCGCAGCACGATGCGCGCGTCGAGCGCGATCAGCACCGGCGCCGAGTCGCCGATCGGCGAGCCGTTGGCCACATTGCCGCCCATCGTGCCGGCAAAGCGCACCGGCGGCCCGGCAAAGCGCAGCCACAGGTCGCGCAGCGTCGGCCAGCGCAGCACCAGCGCACGCCAGGCGTCTTCCAGCGTGGCGGCGGCACCGATGTGCAGTGCGCCGTCGCGCTCTTCGATGGCCTTCAGTTCGGCCACCTCGCCGATCGAGATCAGAGAGGGCAGATCACGAAACTGCTTGGTCACCCAAAGACCCATGTCGGTGGCGCCCGCCAGCACGCGCGCCTGCGGCTGCGCGGCGCGCAGCGCGGCGAACCCGGCCAGCGTGCGCGGCGCGTGGAAGGCGCCCCGGTAGTTCAGCGGCGCATCGGCGGCCAGCGTGCGCAGCGCCGCCAGCACCGGCGCGCGCGGCAGCGGCTGCGGGGCGGCGTCGAACATGCGCTCGCCGGCATCGAGGATCGGCCGGTAGCCGGTGCAGCGGCAGAGGTTGCCGGAGAGCTCGTCGGCGAGCTGCTGGCGCGTCGGCC
>JBBQOR010000665.1:0-1832 GCA_038331055.1 Burkholderiales bacterium | reverse complement strand
ATCGGCTTCGGCCATGGGCGCGGTACGGTTCGGAACGGGGTTCAGCGCGCGTTGCCCGGCGTGTCCGCGCGCCGTGTGATCAGCGCGTCGCCGGCACCCACGCTGCCGCTGAGCACCTGCGCCAGTTCGGTGAAGCGGGTGTTGGCGATGCCCACCGTCACCTCGTGCGGTTGCGGCACCTGGTCGGGGCCCACGGTCCAGACGCGGTAGACACGCTGGCCGCCGCGTGTGCGCGTGAGCACGCCGTCGTCGCCGGCTGCGGCAGCCTGTGGCGCGGCGCTGGCGGCCTGGGCGGGAGCCAGTGCTGCGGGGGCTGAGGCGCCCTTCGCCAATGCTGCCGCTATCGCCTTGCGGTCGTCGTCGTCGGGCTGGTAGCGCAGTGCAGCGGTAGGCAGGCGCAGCACATCGGGCTTGCTTTCCAGCACGATGCGGGTCTGCGCGGTCATGCCGGGTTTCAGGCGTTCGTCGCTGTTGTCGACACTGACGATGATGTTGTAGGTGACCACGCCTTGGGCGGTGGTCGAATTCAAGCGGAACTGCTGCACTTCGCCGTCGAATTCGGCCTGCGGGTAGGCGTCGACCGTGAGGCGCACCTGCTGGCCGGGCTGGATCTGGCCGACGTCGGCCTCGCTGACATTGGTGTGAATCTGCATCTGCCGCAGGTCGCGCGCCAGCAGGAAAAGTTCGGGTGTCTGAAAGCTGGCGGCCACGGTCTGGCCGACATCGATGTTGCGCCGGATCACCACGCCGTCGATCGGGCTGCGGATGACGCTGTTGTTGACGTCGGCCTGGGCCGCGTCGACCTGCGCGCGGGCCAGTTCCAGGCTGGCATGGGCGGCGTCGAATTCGCGCTGGCTCTGGTCCAGCGCCAGGCCGCTGATGAAGTTCTGCGCCACCAACTGGCGGTTGCGCGCCAGCGACGCGGTGGCCAGCGCCACGCTGGCCTGGGCGCTGGCCGCCTGGGCCTGGGCCTGGCGCAGCCGGGCCTGCAGGTTGGTGGGGTCCAGGCGCAGCAGCACCTGGCCGGCCTTGACGCGGTCGTTGAAGTCGGCCAGGCGTTCCATTACCGTGCCGCTGACCTGGGTGCCGACGGTGATGGTCACCACCGGCTGCACTGTACCGGTGGCCATCACCACCTGGGTGATCGGCCCGCGGTCGACGAGCGCGGTGCGGTACTTGTCGGGCGGCAGCTTGACCGGGCGCTGGTGCCACCACCAGGCACTTGCAGCAGCTGCCAGAAGCACGACGCCGAGGGTGATGGCCTTGCTGGAGCGATTCATCGTTGGAGGCATTCAGATCCAACCCAAGTTTAGGCGGCCCTTGAAGGCCCCGTCCGATGGGTTGGGATGCGTTAGCGTTGCCGGTGATGTCTGTCCATGCCCCTGTCCCCACCACTGCCCTGACTCCGATCCAGTGCCCCAACTGCGGCCATGGCCTGGGCGCTTTGCCGCCCCGTTTCTGCCCCGAGTGCGGCCAGGAAACCAGCCCCCGGTCACCCACCGTCGCTGAATTCGCGCAGCAACTGGGTGGCGCCTACCTGTCGACGGAAGGCGCCTTGTGGCGCACGCTCAAGCTGTTGTTTACCCGGCCCGGCGAGCTGACGGTTCAATACCTGGCCGGGCGCCGCAAGCATTTCGTCCTGCCCTTGCGCTTGTACCTGACCCTGAGCGTCGTGGCCTTGCTCCTGGTGCGGGCCGTGTCAGAAGTCATGCCCATGACGGGAACCGACAACCCAGCGCTCGAATCGGCGTTGCGCAGCGGCAAGCCCACGGCCGCGATCAACATGTTTGGCAGCCGGGCTGGCGTGCGCGAAGGCAAGCTGGTCTGCGAAC
>JBBQOR010000664.1:0-1834 GCA_038331055.1 Burkholderiales bacterium | reverse complement strand
GTGCCTGTGCTGGGTGCATGACTGTCGTGTCGGCGCTATGCCTGCTGCAACGACAAGCCGTGCAAATTGCGAAACAGATCTACCAGGGGTCAACGGCGTCGACATCGTTGTCCCCGCCCCGGCCTCGCAAAAATCCCAGCTTCATGGCCAAGCCGGCCAGGGACACATTGACGAACGCAGCGTGCCGCGCCAGCAGCCGCTGATAGGTGCGCTGGTGCATGCCCTTGGGCTTCAGGCCCGGTCCGTTCAGGATGCCGACTTGCCAGCCCAGCAGCTTTCTGATGCGGTTGGCACGCCGCGCAGCACGGTCGTCGGCAGCCTCGCCCTGGCTGCTGTACGCCAGCCGCTTGCATCGCCGGCAGGCAAACAGGCGCCCTGCGCCGTAGATCACCGCGACACGCTTGCTGCAGGTGGGGCAGGTGAACCAGGACCGGATGCCTCCGAATGCGCAAGGCGTCGTCTCCAACCAGACCGTCTGCGAGATGACTTCGGCCGGGCGCCCATGCGGCGTGTAGTTGTAGCCCAGCGTGACCGACCCGTCCTGGGCGTGGACGCGGATCGATGCGATGACGCGGTCGTTCACCGTCCACTGCCAGCTCACTGAGCGGCCCGGCGCAAGCGCCCCGGCGCGATGCAGGCGGCGGATGTCCAGCGGCATCGAATCCTCAGTGGCGTCCTTGCCGCTGTAGCTTGACCGCCGGCCGCTACCGATGCCGCCCAAGTTGGCCTCCTGATTTTCTCGAAATCATCTGGCAGCCTGGCAGCTTCGACATGGCGACGCCGGTTGCGAAATGCCCGGAAACCCACAGCCCGCCTCGGTTTCCGGCCGATTCAATCGGGTTGTCAGGGGTGATCGAAACAGTGGCGTCACAGGCTGCGTTTCAGGTCTTGCAGCTTCAACAGCATGCCCAAAGTGCGCTCGAACTTGCGATCCAGGTGCGTTTCGTAGCGATTGAGCTTCTCCAGGCGATAGGCTTGTAGTCCTTCACCGAGGGCTTGGGCCTTGATCGCCTCGTGGTGTCGGGCCTCCTTTTCGGCCTGCATACAGAACGGCTCCAGGTGCTTGATGATGAAGTCGGTCAATCCTTCGGGCGTTCCCGGGAACTCTTCATCCGCCACGTATTCGTCCCACCAAACGCGTGAATCAGCTCGCAGTGCCCGCTGCGCTTTCTCGTAGGCGTTCGCACCACCGCGTCGAAGGATGGCTGCTGCCTTGCGCGTTGCCTCCAGATCGTCTTCTGCGTCGGTTTGCGCTTCGGCGACTTCGGCTGGCGTCATGTCCATCAGATCACGGAGGTCGGTGCTCTTGCCAGACAAGCCCCGTTCGAACGGCGCTGCCGCAGGAATGACGCGCTCCGCGTCGCGAGCAGATCCCTTGAGTCCCTGGTTGATGTTGGCGCCCTCGGCCAGCAACACACGCCGCTTGCGCCAGATGATGCCGGCCAATTCCTCGACCAAGTGCACCTGTGTGGCGCCGGTTGGTTGGTGGTCTTCTGCCAGCGCCGTCAACAGCGCCTGATAGTCGTCGGCGCGCTCATGCGCCAGCACGGTGTAACGGCTCAGGATGCCGTGGCGCATGGCGTTGAATCGCACGGCGTCATAGCTGGCGGGTAGCGCAGGCTGGGTGTCGGGGCTGTTCTGCACCGAGATCAGCGCGGTCAGCGCGGTACTGGCGTCATTCGTCTGCATGGTTCCTCCTTGCATTGGCTATCACGATGCGGGCCGCCGCTTCAGCTGCTGGCCGGGTCATGCCCGCGTCATATTCCATAATGGCGGCACGCTCTTCGAAGGCTTCGCGCGCGTACTCCTCATCGATGAGGAGCAACAGTTCGCC
>JBBQOR010000663.1:0-1837 GCA_038331055.1 Burkholderiales bacterium | reverse complement strand
CAAGCCGCTCCGCTGGTGCCCCACGTGCGCGCAGACCCAGCAGGATCAGCCACAGCACGACCAGCGCGTAGGCACTCCAGGCGAAGGCGGCAAAACCCAGCCCGAGCAGCAGCCAGTGGCGAAAGCGCAGCGGGGTCGGTGCGATACGCGCCAGCAGCCACGAAGCGAGCAACAACACGATCAACTGGGACCAGTACAGCACCGCCGGACCCACCGTCGGCCCCCACGTCCACAGCACCCAGCGATCCTGCGGCAGCTGCAGGTTGAGGTTGATGTTTGCCACCGGCGCGTGCAGGGCGAACGCTGGTGTACGCATGCTGGCCGCGACACCGCGCGGTTCGCGCAGGCGCAGCGTGTACTGGTGCGCACCCGGCAGCAGCGGCAGGCTGAGCTTGCCATCGCGCACGGCGAGGTTGATCGACTCGCCGTCGCGCTGCGCCTCCAGCAGCTCGGCACCCGGCGGAAGCGTGATGGCGTGCTCGCCACCTCGGGTGCTGCGAGCATGCAAGGTCAGCGTAGTTTCGGTGGCGCGCGCGCCGACCGTGCTGGCCGCATCCGCATCATCGAACGCCAGGCTGTCGCCCGGCACCGCCGCCGGCTGGGTGAAGGCAAGCTTCAGCACTTCGCCCGGTAGTGGCTGATAGGTCTGCCCGATGTCGTTCGCGCTGGCAGGTACGCCCGTGGCGTCGACATGCCACATCGGTGCGGCATCGACCTGCCACACCTCGGCGCGCTCGCCCAAGGCCGGCGCCGTAAGCGACAGCGTGGCGGCATGATCAAGGCGACTGGTCCAACTCACCGCGTTACTGTTGGCGTTGAAGGTGATGCTGATGTGGCCCTTCTCGACCGGCAGCCCGTCGCCCAGCGGATGCTCACCGGGCAACAGCGGCAGCGTCGTGCTGAAGCCGCCCTCGCTCGGGGCGATGCGTTCGACCGTATTGAGCACCGTCCAGTCGACGCCCAGCTGCAGCGTGCGCGTCAGTCGCACATAGGGAGGGAAGCTCTGCGCGGTGGGCAGGCTCTTGCCATTCCCCGCAACTTGCGTGCGGTGCAGCGCGATGCTGTCGCCCAGCGCGCGGCCCTCGTCGACACCGTCCAGCGTCCAGCCCGTGCCCGCAAAGCTGACGCGCTGTGGTCGCAGGGCGAAACGCAGGCTGGCCGTGTCGGTAGCGCCGATGCGGTAACGCAGGCTCACCCGATGCACGCCGCGGTCCAGCCGCAGCAGCAGCTGCTCACCGCGCCGGGTCAGCGGCACGCCGGCATGACCGTCCACCGCCACATCAAGCAATTGAAGCGTGTCATCCGCGCCAGGCAGCGGCAGCGCTACCGGCGCCCCGACATGCGCCTCCAGCTCCAGATCGAGCGTATCGCCGCTGACCTGCAGTTGCGCCTGCGCCAGCTCGGCGCAGTCCGGCGCGCATTTCGGCGCCTCGGTGAGCCGATTGCGCAGCTGATCAAGCAGGGGCTGGCTCGGGACTGCCTGCGCGTGGGCGCCATTTGGCAGCAAGGCCAGGCCCAGCAGCAGCGCGCCGACCACATGACCAGCGCGCCAGTCTCGCCAGCGGCCGCGCAACGGCAGCCACCACGTCGTCGCCAGCCTGGCCAGCATGGCAATCAGCAGACCCACCATCGCCACCCGCAGCAGCCGCACCAGCCACGCCGGTGCAATCACCAGGCGGGTGGTCTGTTCGCTGGTCACCGGACCGGACCAGCCCAGTCGATAGTTGTTGCCCATATTCCACTGCGGCATGCCCGGGCCGGCCTGAATCACGCTGCGCGTATCCACTACCTGCACCGACGATCCTCCACGACGCAACGGCAAGGATGCCTGCGGCTG
>JBBQOR010000662.1:0-1842 GCA_038331055.1 Burkholderiales bacterium | reverse complement strand
GCCGATCGCACACGGACCCCATCACGTGAGCCGTCCCTGCACCGAGTGCGCGTCCCCCGATCTCGAGGCCGCGCTGCGCGGCGTCGCGGCGCGGCTGAGCGCCATGGCCGAAGCCGCGCAGCGACACGACGCCGCAGCCATCGAAGCAGAGGCTGCCGCGCTGCACAAGGCGTTGGCCGTGGCCGTGCGCCACTTCGCCCAGGCCGCCCAAGGCACCGGTGTGCCGCCGCCGCTGCGTCGGCGGCTGGCCGCTGTGGGCGCGCAGGTCGCCGCGCAGCGCGAGGTGATGGCACGCACCACCGCCTCGCTGGACCGGGCGATCGACGTCCTGGTGCACGGTGTCGGCGTGCGCCGGCATACGCAACCGCTGTACAACGCCGCCGGCGGCGCTGACCGCAACGGCCCCGGCGGATCGGCTCTGGCCTGAGCGTTGCGGCGCAGGTGTGAGCGGATGTCACGGCGAAACGGTCGGCATCCTCGACGCGCCGCTGTCACCCAAGTGCGGTAACAATGGACCATCAGGCAGACGAGCCGCGTCACTGCCGGATTGACGCCAGAGGACTTGGGGGATCACACGGATACGCAGTCTGCGCGGCCGACCGAGGGGCCATCACGTCGTGGCGTGAGCCCGCTGCTGGGCACACTTGCACTGGCGGCGGCGCTGGCGGTGCTGCTGCTGCTCTTCAGGCTGCCGAACACCGCATCCGTGCACCACGCCGCCGAGCTGTCTACCGCGGCCTCAGCCTTCTCGCAGCTGCTGTCCTCGAAGGCCGACCCGATGCCCGCGCTGACGCAGGCCGTCGTGGCGCTCGATCTGGCATTGCAGCAACTGCTCAGCGAGACCGTTCGCGCTGAACTGACGCTGCCCGAATTGGCCGCCTGGTCGCAACAGTGGCAGACCTTGCGCGGCACGGTGGTCGACCCGGCCACGGCCGCCGCGATGGCGCCGGCCGCGCAGGCGCTGACGCGTGACGCCCAGCGGCTGGCGCGCACGGTCGGCCAGCGGCTCGATGAGCGACAGAACCGCCTCGAACTCTGGCTCAAGGGTCTGGTCGGCGCGCTGGCGCTGGGCATGACCTTGCTGCTGATAGACCTGTGGCGGCGCAACCACCGCCTGCGCGCCTCGCTGCACGAGTTTTCTGACGGACTCGGCCGGGGCCAGTGGCAGGACGCCGTGCGCACACTGCGCGAGGACCGGCTGGATGCGCCTTCGGCCTTCGACGCACTGGCCACCGGCGTGGAAGACGTGCTCGGCCAGTCCGATCGCCGCTGGCAGGCGCTGGCCGATCTGGCCGCCGACTGGTACTGGGAGACCGACACGCGCCATGGGCTGGCCTGGCTGTCGGGCTCGGCGCCGAGTGTTGCGTTGCTCGGCTGGGCGCCGTCGGAGATCCTGGGGCGCCGCCGCGACCAGCTCGACTGCTGCCAGCCCCCGGCCGGTGGCTGGGCCGCCCTGCACGAGCGGCTCGACCGCCACGAGCCCTTCCGCGACCTGGAGTACCGCATCGGTGACCGCGCACGCCGGCGCTGGATCTGGATCTCCGTCAGCGGCCGCCCGCGTGTCAATGCCGATGGCAGCTTCGACGGCTACGAAGGCGTGGGCCGCGACATCACCGAGCGCCGCGCAGCACATGAGCGGCTGCTGCAGAGTGAACAACGCTGGTCGCTGATGGCCGGGCTGGCCAGCGACTGGTACTGGCAGACCGACGCCGAGCACCGGCTGCTGCCGCTGGCGCCCGAACTGCTGCGCCGCTGGGGCGCGCATGTCGACCGCTTCGCCGGCCAGACCCGGTGGCAGGCCTATGCCGACGCGCTGGGCCCGGCGCAGTGGGCCGAGCATCG
>JBBQOR010000661.1:0-1843 GCA_038331055.1 Burkholderiales bacterium | reverse complement strand
CGCTCCTGCCGACGACGGTGCTGCGACGGGCTCTGCAGCTGTGGCCGCATCGCCGGCATCAGCGCCGGTCGGCAACGCGTGCTGCCGGTGCTGGGAACCGACCACAACGCCGGTCAGCAGGATCAGCGCCGGCACCGCATCCATGGCGCGCACCAGCGGCAACAGCAGCGCCAGCAGCGCCAGCGGGCCCAACCGCGGCAGCGCGGCCGCACAACTGCCGAGCCACGCGCCCCCCGCGGCCCAGGCCAGGTTCTGCGCCGTCAGCGCCACGCCAAGTCCGACAGCCAGGTGCGGTATCAGGTCCACAGCGGCACCACGGCGTGCACCCACCCGACGTACAGGCCCCATGCCGCAGCCGTGAGCACGATCAACTGCAAACCGAGTGTCTGGATGCGGACACCGCCGGTGGCCAGCGCCGAGAGCAGCACCAGACCCGGCACCGCGAAACACAGGCCCAGGTGCGGCAGGCTCCAGCTGAAACCCGCAACAGCCACGGTGATCAGCAGCAGCGGCCGCAGGGCCCAGGCGCCGAGGCGGTCACCGCCTTCGGTTTCCAGCGTCAGCGACTTGAAGAGCAGTGCGGCGCCCCCCAGCGCCGCCAGCACGCCGGCGGCAAAGGGAAACGCGCCCGGGCCGGGAGCCGTCGCGGTGCCGAAGCCATGGTTCAGCGCGCCGACCGCGAAGCCCGCGCCCACCGCCATGAACACCAGACCCGACCAGAAATCCTTGGCGCTGCGGAGCTTCAAGGCTGCGCCCCCGCCGCGGTCGCTGCACTCAAGCCGCGAGCCCCGGTGTGCAGCGCATGACCTCGTCGAGCGTGGTCACGCCTTCGGCGACCTTCATTGCGCCGGCCAGCCGCAGCGGGCGCAGGCCACCGCGCACGGCCTGCTTGCGCAGCGCCGTGGCGTCGAGGTCGGGGTGGACCGCAGCGCGCTCGGCGTCGCCCAGCATCAGCAATTCATACAGGCCGGCCCGGCCGCGGTAGCCGGTGTGGCGGCATTCCAGGCAGCCGACCGGTCTGCAGGCGCGAATGGCGCCCGACATGCGCCAGGGTTTGACGAGCTCGTCGAGCGATTCGCGGGTCACGCTGTCGTCGCGCACCTTGCAGGCCGGGCACAGCGTGCGCGCGAGGCGCTGGGCCAGCACACCGACCACGGTGGCGCTGATCAGGTAGCTGGGCACGCCCAGGTCGGCCAGACGCGTGATGGCACCGACGGCGTCGTTGGTGTGCAGCGTGCTGAAGACCAGATGCCCGGTGAGTGCGGCCTGGATCGCCATCTCGGCGGTGGCCAGGTCGCGGATCTCGCCGACCATGATGATGTCCGGGTCCTGCCGCATCAGCGCGCGCAGGCCCTCGGCGAAACCCATGTCCAGCGCCGGCTGCACCTGGGTCTGGTTGAAGGCCGGCTCGATCATCTCGATCGGGTCTTCGATGGTGCAGACGTTGACCTCTTCGTTCGCCAGGCTCTTCAGCGTGGCGTAGAGCGTGGTGGTCTTGCCACTGCCGGTGGGCCCGGTGACGAGCACGATGCCGTGCGGTCTGGCGATCAGCTCCTGCCAGCCCTTGCTCTCGGCCGCACCGAAGCCCAATGCGGTCAGGCCCTTCACGGTCGCCTCGGGGTCGAAGATGCGCATCACCATCTTTTCGCCGAAGGCCGTGGGCAACGTCGACAGGCGCATCTCGACCTCGCCGCCGTTGACGTCGGCCCGCTCGCCCGCCACCTGCGGACGCCGGGTCTTGATGCGGCCGTCGAGCGGGCGGCGCTTTTCCACCACGTCCATGCGGCCGAGCAGCTTGATGCGCGCGGTCATCGCGCTCATCACCGTCAGCGGCACCTGGTAG
>JBBQOR010000660.1:0-1877 GCA_038331055.1 Burkholderiales bacterium | reverse complement strand
GTGCCGCTGCAGCGCTCGCTGGCCAGATCCCAGAAGGTCTCGGCGCGTCGGAACATCATCGCGGCGTCGGGCCAGCGGCGCTCGGCCATCGCGCGCGACGCGAGGTCCTGCACCGCGGTGGCGTCCTTCTGGCTCGAGGCGCACTGCGCACCCGAGCCTTCGATCTCGCGCAGGGTCTGGCGCTGGCGGCGGCTGTCGAGCACGCTGCGCTGGGCGCGTTCCTGCGCCCGGCCGCTGCACAACTCACCGGCCTGGATCCACAGGCTGATCGACTGGTCCAGCATTCGCGCCTGGTCGGCCGCGTCAAGCCGCTGCGCCTGCGCGTTGGCGGCGGCCAGGTCGGTGGCCATCGCACGGTCGGTCAGCGCGGCGCAGGTGGGCACCGGGCTGCCGGTTTCCTGCACCGGCGGCGGGGCCGGCGGCTCGGGGGCGGGGGCCGGGCTGGCCACCGCCGCGCCCGGCATCGCCGGCAGCGGCGGCGCTTCAGTCGCCGGGGTTGTCGCCGGGGTTGTCGCCGGGGTTGGTGCCGGGGTTCGCGAAATCGTCGGGCCAGTGCTGCCGCTGGTCGTCTGTGCGGCAGCGCCCAGGCCGATCGTCCCGAGCGCCCAGGCCAGCGCCCAGCGGTGCGGGCGCCTCATCGGCCGCCCGGGGTCTGGACCGGCATGCGCAGCATGGCGTCGATGTAGCCGCGGGCGAAGGGGTCGGTGCTGATGTCGGCCGGGTCCTCCCAGCTGAACTCGGTCGGCGCCGAGGCCAGCGGCATCGACGCCAGCGCCAGCTCGAGCGTCTCCGGCCGCAGGCCGTTGAGGATGGCCACTATCTGATCGCCCAGGCCGCGTTTGCGCGCCGCCTGGTTGATCGAGGCCAGTCGATCGGGGTCGAAGAGCAGCGCGTTCTGCGCCATGCCGCCTTCGATCAGCTTCTGGTGCAGCACGAAGCCGGCCAACGGGTTGGCCTGCAGGCGCGCCATGCGCTCGAAGGCCCAGTTGTCGGCACGGTCGAAGACGGTAGCCGCGACACGCGCCACGCCCAGCAGCGTGCCGCGGTTGGCGGCGGCGCGCTGCATCGTGTTCAGCACCTGGGCGCGCGTCATGCGCTCGGCGACGTCGGAGAGTTCATCGCGCAGCCGCCGCGTGGCAAAGCCCTTGGCCTGATCGACCAGTTGCTGCTTGACCAGCTCAGTCACCGCCGCAGTGACGGCCGATTGCGCGGCCTTGACGGCGGCGTCGGCGGCCACCGCGGCGGCCTTCACGCCCGAGGCCATCGAGGCCAGCGTCCATACCGTGCTGAGCAAGGTGGTGCCGTAGTCGTAGGCCTTCATGCGCAGGCCGCCCATCTCCGACAGGCCCTGCGTCCACAGCACCACCCACAGGGCCTCGTCGTCGGTCAGCGAGGCCTGCGCCAGTTCCAGCGGGTGGACCGACATCAGCCAGTGGTAGTCCTGCAGCCGCGGCGTGTTCGGCGGCGCGAAGCGCGTGTAGCCGCGGCAGACCTCGAACGGGGTCACCTGCACCTGGCTGCCGCTGCCGGTGCGTACCGTGAAGGCCCAGCCGCGGTCGCGCCGCTGCGCCATCTGCTGCAACAGCCAGTCGGGTTCTTCCGGGCGGTCGACGCCGTCGATCCCTTCGATGCGCTCGCCCGCGGCCAGCGGCGACCCCGCCGCGGCGGCGACCACCGTCAGCCTCTCGTCGACACCCAGCGCGCGCACCCACGCCTCGCGCTCGTCGGGGGTCCAGGCGCGGCTGCTGGTGGCCGAAAAGGGCAGCTCCCACTGGCGGTCGCAGTCCTTGTCCTTCAGCGCTGCGCTGCGCGCGATGGCCGGGCGGATCGCGCGCTCGCCGTCGCCATAGGCGCGGATGCCCGCGAGCAGCGCCTCG
>JBBQOR010000659.1:0-1894 GCA_038331055.1 Burkholderiales bacterium | reverse complement strand
CCAGCCCTGAATTCGAAGGGATTAAGACCCGCTGAATTCCCACGTTATGCCCTAAGAGCGGTGCCTGCAGGCCAGCCCTGAATTCGAAGGGATTAAGACCAGCGCAGGTGAATAATCCATGGGCACGGATCGGCCTGCAGGCCAGCCCTGAATTCGAAGGGATTAAGACTGCATAGATTCAGTATTAACCAAGGCACGGGCGCCTGCAGGCCAGCCCTGAATTCGAAGGGATTAAGACTCGAACAACCCGGGAACAGAGAAAACTACAGTGCCTGCAGGCCAGCCCTGAATTCGAAGGGATTAAGACAGTAGTACTCGACCGACAGCTGAAAAGCCCCGCGCCTGCAGGCCAGCCCTGAATTCGAAGGGATCAAGACAGCCGGCCAGCCAGCCACTGCAGATAGCGGATCGGCCAGCCGGGCCAGGCCTGCCCGGCGCACTGATCCTCGCCAGGCCCTGACGGGCCGGTCCGGTGCCCGCCCTGGGTCCTGGCCCGGCCCGTCAGCTTTTGTGCTGCAGCCTTCCTTGCACCAGTTCGAGCACCACTTGTTGCAAGGGCTGCCCAGGGGCGAAGGCGAGCGCGGCAGCCGCGGCGTTGACGCGCGAAATCACGCCGCTGGCCCACGTGTCCTTTGCGTCGCCGATGCGTGCGCTGGTGTAAGCCACCGTGCATGCCGGGGTGCCGCGGGCCTGCAGCAAGGCCAGTGCCGCAATGCCCGCCTCGTCCTTGCCGATGCCGGCGTCGTTGAACACCGCGCCGGCCAGCGGCAGTGCGAGTGCGTAGCCGGCCGAGCTGACGCCGCCGTGCGAGCCCGAGACCGCCCACACGCCGTGGTCGGCGGCATCGGCGGGGTTCAGCTGCGTGATGCTGTCAACCAGCAGCACCCGGCCGCCAGGCAGGCGCAGCCGCGTGTTCACTCGTACCTGCGCCCCTGCGCCAGCAGTTCGGGCGTGCCGATGAGCGCATTCAGGCGGTCGAAGTCGAGCATCTGCTCACGCCACGGCGCGGTGCTGCCGTGGGCCTGCAGGCTGGCGTAGTAGCCGGCGAGCGTATGCGCCACGGCGCGCGCCGTGCCGCCAGGGAAGACGACGATGCGAAAGCCGCGTGCGCCCAGTTCGGCCGCGCTTGATAGCGGCGTCTGCCCGCCTTCGACCATGTTGGCCAGCAGCGGCACGCGTGCGGCGAAACGCTCACAGGCGGCGTCCATCTGCGCCGGTGCGCGCAGGGCTTCGATGAAGAGCGCGTCGACACCGCAGGCCAGGTAAGCCTCGGCGCGGTCCAGCGCCGCGTCCAGGCCCTCGACCGCCAGCGCGTCGGTGCGCGCCAGGATCAGCGTCTCGCGGCTGGCCCGTGCATCCAGCGCGGCGCGCAGCTTGCCGCACATCTCGGCCTCGGGCACCAGCGTCTTGCCTTCGAGGTGGCCGCAGCGCTTGGGGAAACTCTGGTCCTCGAGCTGGATCATCGCCGCGCCGGCGCGCTCGAAGCCGCGCACCGTGCGCATCACGTTCAGCGCATTGCCGAAGCCGGTGTCGGCGTCGACGATCAGCGGCAGGCGCACCCGCTCGCTGATGCGCGACAGCGTCTCCTGCACTTCGCTGAAGGTGGTCAGCCCGATGTCGCTGCGCGCCAGCCGCGTGTAGGCGATCGACGCACCCGACAGGTACAGCGCCTCGAAGCCGGCCTGCTCGGCGATCAGCGCCGACAGCGCGTCGTAGACGCCCGGCGCAAGCAGCGGCGGCGGCTGCTGCAGCCGCTCGCGCAGGGTCATGGCCATCAGGGCCGTCATGCGGTGGCCTCGTGGATGAGCATCGCGGCCGCCAGATCTTCGAGCGCACTGCCGACCGACTTGAAAACGGTGCGCGCGTGTTCATGGCCAGGCGCCTGGCCGCGACA
>JBBQOR010000658.1:0-1897 GCA_038331055.1 Burkholderiales bacterium | reverse complement strand
GGGGCGATCAGGTCGATGATGCGCGAGGTGATGTTCTCGTCGCCCTTGACGTTGTCGCGTTCGAGCTTGAACTGCTCCTTGGGGAACAAGGGCGTCAGGTTCTCGAACATGACCTTGTGCTTGCTCTCCTCGGGCGCCAGGCCGTTCACGCGGTCGACCTTGACCAGCGCGAAGTAGCGTTCGCCGTCCTTGGGCACGCGCACCTCGCCCTCGACCATGTCGCCGGTGTGCAGGTTGAAGCGGCGGATCTGGCTCGGGCTGAGGTAGATGTCGTCGGTCGACGCCATGTAGCTGGTGTCGATCGAGCGCAGGAAGCCGAAGCCGTCCGGCAACACCTCGAGCACGCCGTCGCCGAAGACCTGCTCGCCGGCCTTGGCTCGCTTCTTCATGATCGCGAACATCAGCTCCAGCTTGCGCAGGCGGGCGACGTTCTCGATCTCCAGCGCTTCGCCCATCGTGATGAGCTCGCTGACGTGCTGCGCCTTCAGTTCTGAAAGATGCATGCCTGAGAACCGGCTGGCGCCGGCGATGCTGTACTGGGGACGGGTGGCCGGGGTTCCAGACCCCCTGTCCGGCCGGCATTCATCGGGCTGGCGGAGTGGGGCGGATCGGCAATCGGGGGAGACCGCCGGCGCCCCCGTGGGAGCACTCAGCCAATCTCGATGCGTAGATTATAGATGACCGTCGATGAACGCGGTAAGTTGGGCTTTCGGCAAGGCGCCCACCTTGGTCGCCACCAGCTGGCCGCCCTTGAACAACATCAGCGTCGGGATGCCGCGGATGCCGTACTTGTTGGGCACCTCGCGGTTCTCGTCGACGTTCATCTTGGTCACCTGAAGCCGTTCGCCGTAGTCCTTGGACAATTCGTCGAGGATCGGGGCAATCTGCTTGCAAGGGCCGCACCATTCGGCCCAGTAGTCGACCAGCACCAGTTTGTCCGACTGCAGGACGTCGCTGTCGAACGAGTCGTCGGTGATGTGTTTGATCAGTTCGCTGCTCATGGACTTGGCTCCGGCGAGGTGCGATGGCACCACACTAAGATTTTCGCACAGGCACTCTTGCGGCGCGACCGCGCAGGCGCGGGTTCAGACTATGGGAGCGATAGGCGAAATGCACCATGAAGTGCGGCTGTCGGCAGTGAATGCGCCGGCAGCGCTGTGGAAGCAGGCGGCCGATCAGGTGCACGCCTGGCTTGCCGCGGGAGGGTTGCCGGCGCGCGATGTCATATTGCTGCTGCCGTATGCACCGCTGCTGGCGCCGGCACGCGGCGCCTTCGCCACGCGGGCCGGCTGGCAGCCTCGCATCGAGACCCCGCATACGCTGGCGTCGGTGCTCGCGCCTGCTGCGCCGGCAGCGCCTGGCCGGCTCAGCTTCGACTGGGTTCTCGACGCGCTGGCGGCAGGCGCGCTGCTGCGCAGCCGGCCTTTCGGGGCCGACTGGGCGCGGCGCGACCGGGCCGGCTTCGACGCCGCAGTAGCGGCCTTTGTCGACGCGGCGCAGGCCCTCGCCCGCGCGGCCCATGCCCTGGCGCCCGATCGGCGGCCGGCGTGGTGGGGCGCGGTGCGCGAGCAGACCCGCGCCGCCGGTGGACCTGCGGCGCTGGAAGCCTCGTTGTTGGCGCTGGCCGTCGAGTGGGCGGCCGAGTGCCCGGCGCCTGCGACCGACGCGCTGTTCACGCTGCGGCCAGCGGCCTGGGTGCTGCTGCGTGCCGGCGGGCCGGACCCGCTGTCCGAGCAGGTGCTCGATGTCTTCGGCGGCCCGACGCTGCGCATCGACACCGATCCGCCGCCCGACGCGCCCTTTGCCGAGATGGCCCGGCAGCCTGCGGCGCCGCGGCTGATCGAGTGCACCGGCGCCGAGCAGGAAGCCCGTGCCGCCGCCGATGCCGTGCTGGAAG
>JBBQOR010000657.1:0-1901 GCA_038331055.1 Burkholderiales bacterium | reverse complement strand
GCCGAAGGCAACCCCTACTACATGGAAGAACTGCTGCGCCGGCTCATCGACGACGGCGTCATCACCACCGGCGGCGCACAGTGGGAAGTCCAAACAGACCGCCTCGACAGCCTGCGCCTGCCCACTACCCTGGTCGGCCTGCTGCAAGCCCGGCTGGACGCGCTGCCTGCGGCAGAGCGCCAGGCCGCCCGCCAGGCCAGCGTCATCGGCCACGTGTTCTGGGACGACGCGCTGCAGGCGCTGGACGCCCGCGCGCCGCTGGCGTTGCCCGCGCTGCAGCGCACGGCTTACGTGCGCACCAGCGAGACGAGCGACTTTGAAGGCACCACCGAGCGCAAGTTCGACCACCACCTGCTGCACCAGGTCACCTACGACACCTTGCTGAAGGCCGAGCGCCGCCTGGGCCATGGCGCAGCGGCGCGTTGGCTGGCCGAACGCACGCAAGGCCGCGGCGCCGAGTTCCTGGCGATGACCGGCGAGCACGCCGAGCGGGCCGGCGACACGGCGCTGGCCATCGACTGCTTCGACGAAGCAGCCCGGGAGGCGCGCAACCGTTACGCGAACTCGGCCGCCATGTCCTGGTTGAGCCGCGCCATCGCCCTGCTGGGCGAAACGCAGCCGGCGCGCTGCTTCGAGCTGCTGGACCGGCTGCAGACCATTGCCGACACCGTGGGCGACCGCATCGGCCAGGATGCCGCCCTGGCAGCGATGACGGCTTTGCTCGAACGCCATCCAGACGACGCGCGCCAGGCCCGGCTGTGGTTGGCGCTGGCCTTGCTGGCCGACCGCCGCACCGACAGCGCAGCAGCGGAGCGGCTCTCGCTGCAGGCCGCCGAGCTGGCCGAGTGCTGCGGCGCCGCCCACACGGCGGCGCGTGCGCAGGGCACACGGGCCTGGTTCTGCCTGGCCAGGCAGGACCACCTGGGTGCTGCCGGGCCGCTGGAGAGTGGCCTGCAATGGGCGCGCAGGATCGAAGCGCCGGACCAGCGCGCGGAAATCGAGGCCAAGCTGCTGACCTTGTCCGGCATCGTCTCGGTCGTGCTGTGCCGCTTCGATGAAGCGCGCCGGACCCTGACCGAGGTGCTCGCGCTCGGCGAGTCCATGGGCCTTCCGCGCCTGCAGCTCGGCGCCATGGACAACCTGGCGATGGTGGCCACCCGCCTGGGCCACTGGGACGAGGCGATGGCCTGGGGCGAACGCATGAGCCCCTTGGCCCAGGCCACGGGCGCCGCACCCGACCTGGCCGGGGCGCTGCTGCGCCAGGCGCAGGCCGCCGGGTCCAAGGGCGAACACTCCAAGGCGATCCGCCTGCACGAGCAGAACCTGCCCATCGTGCGCGGCACAGGCAACCGGCGCCAGGAGGCGGTGACGCTGCACTTCCTTGGCGCTGCTCATCTGGCCCAGGGCGATGCCCACAGCGCCGCAGCGTGGTACGCCCAGGCGCGGGCTGTGTATGCGGTGTTCGACGAACCTGTCGAGGCCAGCGCGAGCGCGGCCGAGGCAGCGCTCTGCCAGTGGCGCCTCGGCCAGTCCACGAGCGCCTTGGCGATGGTGAACACGCTGCTGCAGCGGCTGGACGGGGACCTGGCCCGGTTCCCCGTACACGAGACGATAGGGCTGCGCTGGAACTGCCAACAGGTCCTGGCCGCTGCGGGCGATGCGCGTGCCGCGACCTTGCTCGATCAGTTGTTCATCGATGTCCAGGCGCGCGCCAGCGCGATGACCGACGCCGCCGACCGCGACCGCTTGATCCAGGAGCGGCCGGTCTGGCGCGCCATCGTGGCCGCGCGTGGCGGCTCCAGCGCCACTGCGGCCGATTCCTGAGCCGCCGGGCCCGCTTGCCGATTGGATACAGAAATCTGTATCATCATTCCATGAAGACGACCCTGAATCTCAACGAC
>JBBQOR010000656.1:0-1904 GCA_038331055.1 Burkholderiales bacterium | reverse complement strand
CTTCAACGAGGCGCTTTACGGCGATCACCCGTATGGCCGCGCCACCTCCGGCTACAGCGAGACCGTCAGCGCCATCCGGCGCGACGAGTTGGTCGATTTCCACGCAAGTCGCTACACGCCCAACGGCGCCGTGATCGTCGTCGCCGGCGACGTCCACACCGCAACGGCTATCGACCTGATCCGTGCCCAGTTTGAAGACTGGCGCGGGCCGCTCGCCGATCAGTCCGTGCCGCCCGTGCCGGCGCAGGAGGGCATCACGCGCCTCTTCTATCCCCTGCCCGGCAAATACCAGTCCGACGTTGTGCTTGGCTGCCAGGCCGTGGCGCGCAGCCATCCCGACTATTATGCCGTGCGCGTGGCGAACACCATCCTGGGGCGCTTCGGCATGATGGGCCGTCTGGGTGAGGAGATTCGCGAGGAGCAGGGCTTGGCCTACTACGCTTACAGCAACCAAGACGCCAACGTGGCGGCAGGCGCCTGGCTGGCAATAGCCGGCGTCAACCCCGCCAACGTCGACCGCACGCTCGCCGCCATCCTCGTCGAGTTCGCACGCCTAGGCGATGAGCCGGCGCCGGAAGAAGAGCTGGCGGACAGCCAGGCCTTCATGACCGGCGTGCTGCCCCTCACGCTGGAGACGAACGAGGGCGTCGCCACGACACTGCTCAATATGGAGTGGCAGGGACTAGGGCTGGACTTCATCCGGCGCTACGACGACATTATCTATAGCGTCAGCGCGGCGGACGTGCAGCGCGTCGCCGCCGCCTATCTGCGGGCCGACCGCTATACCGCCGTGGTCGCCGGCTCCAACAACTGAGCTATTCAACAGAGCCGTAGGAACAGGCAAACGTGATGCGCACCGGCGTGGACCTGATCGAAATCGAGCGCGTGGCCGCGGCGATCGAGCGCTTCGGCCCGCGCTTCTTGCAGCGCGTCTACACGCCCGGTGAACTGGAGCTTTGCCGCGGCAGGGTCGACTCGCTGGCCGCGCGCTTTGCCGCCAAAGAAGCGGTCGCCAAAGCGTTGGGCGCGGGCATGTGGCGCACCGGCATCCAGTGGACCGACGTCGAGGTACTGCGTGATGCCGAGTCAGGCGCGCCGCGCCTGCTCCTGCACGGCGAGGCCGCAGCCCACGCCTGCCGCCTCGGCCTCCGCCAGTGGTCGCTCAGCCTCAGCCACAGCCGCCGCGACGCCATCGCCTTCGTCGTGGCGGGCGGTTAGCTTCGTTCCCCCAGCGCCTCCAGCACCTGGCAGGCCAGTTCGTAGCGGCCAAAGCTCGGCATCAGGTAGACGCCCTGCACGTGCGGCAGCTCCTTCAGTTCGAGCAGCAACTCCTGCGCCATCTTCACGCCCTCCTGGCGACCCTTGGCCCCGGCGAGGCGCATGCGCTCCAGCGCCTCCTCGCTGAGGGTGATGCCCGGCACCTCGTGGTGCAGGAAATCGGCGTGGCGATGGCTTTGCAGCGGCAACACGCCGATCAGCACCGGCACGGGGAAGGGTCCGTGACGCTCCTCGTATAGCGCCAGGAAGGCGCGCCACAACTGCGCGTCATAGATGGGCTGCGTCATCGTGAAGTGCGCGCCGCCGCTCACCTTCTGGTGGAAGCGGTCCACCTCCTGAGCCAAGTTGGGCCGCGTCGGATCGCAGGCCACGGCAATCGTGAAGTTGGCCTGCCGCCCCATCTCGCGCCCGGCAATATCCAGCCCACGGTTGAACGTCTCGATGATGCGCACCAGGCCAATGCTGTCGACATCATACACAGGCGTGCTTTCCTGGTTGTCTCCGAGGCCCGGCGGGTCGCCGGTGAGGGCCAGGATATTGCGCACGCCCAGCGCGTGCGCGCCGATCAAGTCGGCCTGCAAGCCCATCAGCGAGCGGTCGCGCGTGGTGAAGTGCAGGATAGTTTC
>JBBQOR010000655.1:0-1915 GCA_038331055.1 Burkholderiales bacterium | reverse complement strand
GGTAGTGCACCGCGACATCCCAGCCATGCGCGCCGAGTTCCAGCGCGATGACACGGCCGACGCGGCGGGCACTGCCGGTGACGAGGACGACGGGACGCTGGTTCATGATTCCTACAATGACCCGGTGCCGGGAACGCAATTCGACAGTTTATCGACGCCGCCTGAGCGGGCCTGGTTCAACGATCCAGGCCCCGGCCCCGCATCATGAACCCCACAGCGGACTTGCGCGGGCGCCTCCACGCATCCATCGCTGAGTGCATCGAGGAAGCGGGCGGCTGGCTGCCATTCGACCGCTTCATGGCGCTGGCGTTGTATGAGCCGGCTCTGGGCTACTACGCGCGCGGCGAACGCCTCTTCGGCCATGGGCCGGGGGATGGCAGCGACTTCGTCACCGCGCCAGAACTCAGCCCGCTGTTCGGCGCCACGCTGGCCGTGCAGGTGCTGCAGGCGCTGGACGCGGTGCAGGCCGCCGGGGGCGCGCCCGAGCTGTGGGAGTTCGGCGCCGGCTCGGGCGCGCTGGCGGCGCAGTTGCTCGATGCGCTGGGCGAGCGCGTGCAGCGCTGCCATGTGGTGGAGTTGTCGGCGCCGCTGCAGGCGCGTCAGCGTGAGCGGCTGGCGCGTTTCGGCGAACGCGTGGTCTGGCATGCCGAGTTGCCCGCGCGGCTGCAAGGCGCGGTGGTGGGTAACGAGGTGCTCGATGCGATGCCGGTGCAGTTGCTGCGCTGGGATGGTCAACGCTGGTTCGAGCGCGGGGTGGTCGGCCAGGTGGCTGACCGGGTGGGTGCACCAAGCGCCTTCGCCTGGGCCGATCGGCCGACGCTGCGGCGCCCGCCCACCGACCCGGCCAGTGATGCCGCACTGCCGCCCGGCTATCTCACCGAGATCCACCCGCAGGCCGAGGCCTTCGTGCGCACGCTGGCCGACCGGCTGGCGCTGGGCGCGGCCTTCTTCATCGACTACGGCTTCCCCGAGCACGAGTACTTCCATCCGCAGCGCGTCGACGGCACGCTGATGTGCCACCGCGCCCACCTGGCGGATGCCGACCCGCTGGCCGATATCGGCGAGAAGGACATCACCGCGCATGTGAACTTCAGCGCCATCGCGCTGGCCGCGCAGGACGCCGGGCTGGATGTGGCGGGCTATACCTCGCAGGCGCGCTTCCTGCTGAACTGCGGGCTGCTCGAGCGGCTGCGCGGCGCCGACGCGCGCGTGCTGGCGCCGGCGCAGAAGCTGCTGGCCGAACACGAGATGGGCGAGCTCTTCAAGGTCATCGCGCTGTCGCGCGGGCTGGACTGGCAGCCGCTGGGCTTTGCCGCTGGCGACCGCCGGCACCGGCTGTGAACGTGGGGCCGACGCGATGCGCTGGCTGCTGATCTTCGTGCTCGCCTGCCTGGTCTTCAACGGCCTGCGCGGCTGGTTGCGCCGCATCGGGCTGGGCGGGCTGCCCGGCGACTTCACGCTGCGCCTGCGCGGGCGCGAGTTCTACGTGCCGCTGGGCAGCAGCATCGTGCTGACCGTGCTGCTGGCGCTGGTGGGCTGGATGCTCTGAGCGATCAGTTCTCGTTCAACTCTCGATCAGCCACTCGTGGGTGCATTGGCGGCAGCACACGCGCACCTGTTCGCCGGTGGCGTCGGCCTGCACCAGCGTGAAACGCGCGTAGGTGCCGCACGTCGGGCAGTCGGCCTGGTGGGCTACCGCCTCGGCGTGACTGAGCAAGAAGAGGTAGCGGCGCAGCGACCACAGCCCCACGGCGATGCACAACAGCATCGCCGCCACGTCGCTGGCCTGGTCGGCCGTGCCGCCCACGGTGCGCAGCGCCTCGAAGGCGGCGAAGACGCCGACCAGGCAGATGAAAGTCAGTGCCAGGTGCCCGTGGCTTCGCAGAAGCTGGCGCTCGTACCACTTGCGAAAGCC
>JBBQOR010000654.1:0-1920 GCA_038331055.1 Burkholderiales bacterium | reverse complement strand
GAATGGGGCGGGGAGCCACTCTACGAACGAGGTCAGTCAATGCTGCCTCAAGGAGCCCACGGCTTCCCCGGAAACAAAACAGATATACGTACAACCTGGATCAAGAATCAAGGTACAAGGAGCCCGCTGGCGGGCGATGCTCCTGCCTGGCTCTTTCGATAGACATCAGATCAACAGCATCGCCCGCCAGCGGGCTCCTACGGGTTGGTGGTGGTCAGGTTGAGGCCGAGGCGCAGGGGGTCGAGCAGGGCGCCGTAGTGGACGGCACGGGCGGTATCGCGCTGCAGTGGCTGGCGCACCTGGGCCGCGCTGGCGGTACGCACGTGGCGCGTGGCGTGCTGGTAGTCGAGGCAGGCGCGATCAAACGGCAGCTCGCAGAAGGCCAGCAGCGCCCGGGTTTCGGCTTCCGGCGCGACCAGCAAGGCTTCGTAGCGCTGGGTGCGGATACGCTGCGGTGACTGCGCCTGCCAGATCGCCATCAGCTGTTCGTAGTCGCGGATATAGGCGGCTATATCGGTCAGCGTGCAGGCGAAGTGCGGCAGCCGGTAGAACTGCTGCTTGTAGCAGGACCAGCCAGCCTCCAGCGGATCGCGACGGGCGTCGATGATGCGTGCGCCCGGCAGCATCGCGCCGAGTACGCCACTGAGCAGCCAGTTGGAGGGCAGCTTGTCGGTGTGTCGCGGCTTGTGCCGACGCCAGCGTTGGGTGAGTTCGAGATAGCGCCGCCCCAGCCGTTGCCAGTCGCCAGCCGTGGCGGCGCTCATCCATTGCAGCAGGGGCTGGCGCCGGCGCGAGGATTCCTCGTTGAGCGTCTGCTCCAGATCCGGCAACTCGCTGGCGCCCTCGACCTCGGCGTGGCTGGCCAGGATCTGCTCGAACAACGTCGAGCCCGAACGGGGCAGGCCGACGATGAAGATCACCTCATGGCCGAGCGTTTCATCGAGAGCTGGCGGCAGTCCGGCCGCGGCGGTGAGCATCGCCTGGGCGTGTGCATGAAAGGCGCCAGCGTTCCACGGCGCGAGCTGGCGCAACAGGGCGTTGGCGGCGTTGAGCGCGGCAAAAGCGGGCTGATACAGACCGTGGTCCTCGCACAGCTTGCCCAGGGCAAAGCCCATCGCGATGCGGTCGGCGGGGGCGAGTCCCGGACGCTGGAGGTTGGCGGCCAGTTGCTCGCGGTCGTCCGTCGACAGTGGTCGGGTCTTGATGTTGGCCAGGCCGCGCCAGGCATCGCCGCAGGCCGGATGCAGCGAGAGTGCCGCGCGGTAGCGCGCGTCGGCCTCGTCGAAACGCCCGGCATGCACCAGCGCGTCGGCCAGCAGGATCTGCGCGGGCAGGAAATTCGGTGCCAGTTCATGCGCCTGTGTCAGCGCATCGATCGCTGCCGCCGTGTCGCCGTGCTGCTGCAGGTTGCGTCCGAGGTTGAACCACGGCATCGGCGCAGCGGGCGCCAGAACGCAGGCCTGTCGCCAGCTGGCAAAGGCAGCTTCCACCTGGCCACGGGCCTGTTGCACGTTGCCGAGATCGGAGTGGGCCAGCGCATAGTCGGGCCATTGCGCGATCACCTGGTGCAACACAGCCAGTGCTTCATCATGCCGTTGCGCACGCGCGTGCAGCAGGCCATACAAGCGCAGGACTTCGGGATGTTCGGGGGTCAGGGTCAACGCGGCATCGAGCGCTTGCCGGGCGATGGCTTCGGCGCCGTCGCGGATGGCATGCGCCGCCGTCTGCAAGTGGCGCACGCCGGCGGGCGGCAGGCCACTCAGACGCGGTTCGGCGCCATGCGCTGGTTGCTGCTCGCGGCTGGGAGACGACATGGTTCGGGTTCGCTGCAGTACCGACCCACCGATGGTACGTTGACGCGCCGCTGCTTATCGCGCGGCGCGACGCGGTGTGTTACTTCCGGCGCGGCGGCTTGCCACC
>JBBQOR010000653.1:0-1921 GCA_038331055.1 Burkholderiales bacterium | reverse complement strand
GCTTGATTGGCCTGGCCGCGACGCGGCGCCGCGCCATGGCTGGCTGAAGCCGGCCCCGCCAGCGCCTGCGCCCGATCAACCCTGGCCGAATCCTGCAATCGATGCGCAGATTGCAGGAATCGGGCAGACCGGCTGGGCGGTCCGTGCCGATCATGCTGCCTCGATCAAGGTCGACGACCCCGCTGTCGTCCAGGCTGAGGAGTCAGCAACATGTTCAGCAAAGAGCCCGCGACGCCAGGCGGCATCGCCCGAATGCCCGCGCACCGTCACATGACGCGGCTTGGCGCAGCGCTGCAGGCGTGCTTGCGGGTGTGTGCGCGCGCGCTTGTGCGTGCCGCCCGGCGCCGCACCCGGGCCCCTGGTGTGGCGCTGCTCGCCGCGGCGCTGGCATGGTCGGGCGCCGCGGCGGCGGGCGAGCCCCGCACCTGGATCGTCGGCGCCACGCTGATCTCCCCTGAGCGCGCGGACGAAGGCCGCCAGCGCCAGGTGCTGATCGTTGGCGACCGGATCGCGGCCATCGTCGACGAGTTGCCGGCCAGCGCGGCGCAGGACGCACAGATCGTCGACGCGACCGGCGCTTTCCTCATCCCCGGGCTGATCGACAGCCATGTGCACCTGCGCACCGTGCCGGGCATGTCGCCGCTGATGGAGTACCAGCATCCGCTGCTGGTGCGCGACTACCGCGCCCAGCTGCCGCGTGCCTGGTTGCGCTACGGCTACACGACGCTCATCGATCTGGTGCCGACCGATGTCGACGTGCTCGATGATTTTGTGGCCGCACCGGCCCACCCCGATCTCTACCACTGCGGCGCGCTGCCGGTGGCCAATGGCTACCCCTCGCATTTCGCGCCGCGCCTGCTGCGCCAGCGGGTGTTTCCGAACTTCGTGGAAGAACCGGCGGGTGCCGACAGCGAAGAGCGGCCCAGCCACCACCCCGAGGCTGTGGTCGGGCGTGTCAAGCAGGCCGGCGGCATCTGCATCAAGACCTTTTACGAGCGCGGCTTCGGCAGCGACCACGACCTGCCCGTGCCCAGCGCCGCGCTGTTTGCGGACATCGTGAAGGCCGCCCACCACGCCGGGCTGCCGGTGCTGCTGCACGCCAGCTCGCTGGAGGCGCAGCGTTTCGGCCTCGCGGGCGGCACGGACATCTTCGCCCATGGCCTGTGGGACTGGAACGAGTTCAACACGGCCCCCGGGCTGCCCGACCCGGTGCGCGAGCTGCTGGACCAGGTTGTCCGCCGGCGCATCGGCTACATGCCGACGATGCAGGTGATCGGCGGCCTGCGTGCGCTGTTTGAAGCCGATTACCTGGACCGGCCCGCCTTGCAGCGGGTGGTGCCGCGCGCAATGCTGGACTGGTACCACACGCCGCAGGGCCAATGGTTCAAGCGCGAACGCGCGGGCGACCGCAGCGACGCGCAGATGCGCGAGCGCCTCGATGCGGTGCTGCGGCGCAGCGCTGCATCGACCGGCCACCTGGCGCAGGCAGGGGCGCTGTTCCTGTTCGGCTCCGACACCCCGTCCAGCCCGATGCCCGGCAACCTGCCCGGCCTCAACGCCTACCAGGAGATGCAGCGCCTGGTGGCCGCCGAGGTGAGCCTGCGCCAGTTGCTGGAGGCCGCGACCCTCAACAACGCCAAGGCCTTCGGGCTGGCGGACCAGGTCGGCAGCATCGAGGTCGGCAAACGCGCCAACCTGCTGCTGCTCGGTCGCTCACCGCTCGAATCGGTCGAGGCCTACGACACGATACGCAGCCTGTGGATAGGCGGGCGCCGGCTGGCGCCGGACAGCCTGGATGCCGGGCGTTAGACCGGGCAGCCAGGCCGAGCCGTCGGCGCCCCAGCGCCCCGGCGCGCAGGCACTGCAGCGTATCGTGTGGGTTGGCCCGCGGCGGCACGGGGACGGGCACGGGGGCGGTGGC
>JBBQOR010000652.1:0-1922 GCA_038331055.1 Burkholderiales bacterium | reverse complement strand
GGCGGCCTCAAAGTAAGTGCAAGGGGATTTTTCGTCGCGCAAATGGCCCACCATCAAGGCGCGCAGGTGCCGGCCGGTTTTGGGCAGGGTGCGGCGGCTGGGGCTGGACTGCAGGCAGACGGTGGTCTTGGCGCGGTGCTGAACGCGCTGGGCGTCGGCGTCGGTCTGGATGTCGCGGTACAGGTCGGTGCCGGTCAGCACCAGCAGCAGCGGGCGCTGAGGGTGCCGCTCGCGCCACGCCACCAGCGACGCCGCCGAACGCCGTGCATGCAGCGCAATCAGCAGGTCCTCGTCGCCGCCAGTCCATTGCGGCAGCACACGCACGGCGTGCTGGTGGCGGAGCATCTGCGCCCAGCGCCGCGCGGTCTGCCAGTTGCCATTGTTGGCGTCGGCCAGCGCGGGCGTGACGAGGGCGATGCGGGCGGCGGGGCGGGACACCGGGCGAGAATACGTCGATGTCCGCTACCGATGCCGCTACCGATGCCGCTACCGATGCCGCCGCCGAAGCCATCCGCCACGGCGAAGCGCAAATACTCGCCACCGCATTGCAAGCCGCTCGCACTGACACGCTGCGCAACTTCGCGGCCGTCCGGCGCGCCCTGCCCGGCCTGCAGGTGCCGCAGCGGCCGACGCTGAACCCGCCGCTGTGGGAGCTTGGCCATATCGGCTGGTTCCAGAGCTGGTGGCTGGCGCGCAACCCGCATCACGCGCTGGGCACGGCGGCCGACCCCGATGCGCTGCGCAGCGACAGCCGCTGCGCGAACGCCGATGCGTTCTACGACAGCAGTCGCGTGCCGCACGCCAGCCGCTGGAGCCTGCCGCTGCCAGACGCCGAGGCGACGCTCGACGGTCTGGCACAGCAGCTCGAGACCACGCTGCAGATGCTGCACGGGCGCGCGGGCGACCGCGCGCTCTACTTCCACCGCCTGGCCCTGCTGCACGAGGACATGCACCACGAGGCGGCGATGTACATGGCGCAAGCGCTGGCGATCGACCTCGACGATCCACGCTGGCAACCGCGTTCACTGCGGCAGCCGCGGCGTGCGCTCGAGCTGCCGGCCGCGCACGTGACGCTCGGCCGGGCCGCCGATGTGGACGATGCGGCCGGCTTCGCCTTCGACAACGAGTGCGGCCACGAGACCAGCGAACTCGCCGCCACTTCGATCGACAGCCGCGTGATCGCATGGGGCGAGTTCCTGCCTTTCGTCGAAAGCGGCGGCTACGGCAGCGATCGCTGGTGGAGCGCCGCAGGCCGCGTCTGGCTTGCGCAGGCCGATGTGGCAGCGCCCTGCGCGCTTCGCCACCAGCACCGTCGCTGGCAACGCCGCCTGGGCGCCCAGTGGCAGCCGCTGGACGAAGACGAGGCGGCATGCCACCTGACGCTGCACGAAGCCGAAGCCTGGTGCGCCTGGGCCGGCCGCCGCCTGCCCAGCGAGGCCGAGTGGCAGCACGCGGCGACGCTGCATGGCGCGGCCTTCGACTGGGGCCACGTGTGGGA
The DNA here is from genome assembly GCA_038331055.1 of Burkholderiales bacterium. Classification (GTDB taxonomy): domain Bacteria; phylum Pseudomonadota; class Gammaproteobacteria; order Burkholderiales; family Burkholderiaceae_C; genus Rubrivivax. The sequence continues at coordinate 424 of JBBQOR010000652.1, read as the reverse complement.
ATGGACGGCCAGCCGCTTTCGCCCGTTCGAGGGCTTCACGGCCCATCCCTACCGCGACTACTCCGCCCCCTGGTTCGACGGCCGACCGGTGCTGCGCGGCGCCTCCTTCGCCACCCAGCCGCGGCTGCGCCACCGTCTCTACCGAAACTTCTTCGAGGCCGGACGCAACGATGTGCCGGCAGGGTTCAGAACATGCGCGCCTTGACCTCCGCTCGTCACGGCCTGCACGCACTGCTGGCCGGGCTGCTGGCGGTCTTCGCCTTCGCTACCGCGGCGCAACCGGTGAACGTCGGCTCCAAGCGCTTCACCGAAAGCTACGTGCTCGGCGAACTGGTCACGCAGACGCTGCAGGCCGCGGGCGTGCAGGCCACCCACCGGCAGGGTCTGGGCAACACCGCCATCCTCGAACAGGCGCTTTCCAGCG
>JBBQOR010000651.1:0-1926 GCA_038331055.1 Burkholderiales bacterium | reverse complement strand
GTCTTTCGCGCCCCAGGGAATGCCTTGCAGCGCCCCGCGATAATGCCCGGCGGCGATTTCGGCGTCGGCGCGGTCGGCCTGGCGGAAGGCGAGGTCTTCGGTGTAGGTGACGACGCAGTGGAGATAAGTATCGTAGCGCTTGAGGCGGCTCAGGTACATCGCGGTGAGTTCGCGCGAGGTCACCTGGCGCGTGCGAACGAGTTCGGCAAGCTGCGTCAGCGGGTAGAAGGCAGCATCTTCCAGGTTGGCAGGGCGCGTGACGGTTGGCTGCGGGCCGATATGCACGATGCGCGGCATGTCACGTGCCGGGCTGCGTTCCGCCGCGGAGCGCGGATCAAAGCTGAGCGCGGGAGGTACATCGTTGGCGAGCGGCATCGCGCGAATCTGCTCGTAGTGGTGGGCGCGGGCATTGACGGTTTCGAGCAGTTGGTCGCGCTCGGCCTCGGTCAAGGTCAGGGCGATCAGCTTTTCCGCGCTGGCAATGTCGGTAGCGGAAATCGTCGGTTCGGGCTGCTGGTCTGTTTGGGACACGGCGAATACTCCTGGAATGTCAGGACGGCGAGAGGGATGCTTTTCAGTCTAGCGGATGTTGCCGGGTCTGTCGATCAGTCCGGCGGGCGTCAGCCTTTGCGCTGGCGTGGGTCGAGCGCGTCACGCAGGCCGTCGCCAATGAAGTTGACGCACAGCACGCTCAGCGAAATCAGCAGGCCAGGCCACAGGACGAGCTGCGGCGTCAGTGTCAGGTAGTCCTTGCCGTCGAACAGCAGTCGTCCCCAGGTGGGGAAATCGGGCGGGAAGCCCAGGCCGAGGAAGGAGAGCGCCGATTCGGTGATAATGGCGCTGGCGACGCTGAAAGTCGCCGAGACAATGACCGGATTGAGGACATTGGGCAGGATGTGATAGCGCAGGATGCCGCTGTCGCTTGCGCCCAGGCTGCGCGCCGCGACGATGTATTCCCACTCCTTGACGCTGAGAACTTCGCCGCGCACCAGTCGCGCCGTCGGCATCCAGCCCAGCAGGCCGATCACGGTCACGGTCAGGATGAAGATACCAGCTTCGGGGCCAAAGGCCGTGCGCAGCGAATCGCGGAAGAGCAGGGTGATCACCAGCAGCAGCGGCAGCAGCGGCAGCGAGAGGAACAGGTCGGTCACGCGCATCAGGAGGTTGTCCAGCTTGCCGAAGTAGCCTGCCAGCAGCCCGACCAGCGTGCCAATGAGCATGCTGATCAGCATGGCGACGATGCCGATGGCGAGTGAGATGCGCCCGCCGAAAATGATGCGCGCCAGCGTGTCGCGCCCCAGATTGTCGGCCCCGAAGGGATGCGCGGCGCTCATGCCGCTGTTGGCCGCCAGAATGTCGATGAATTCCGGGTCGGTGTGCCACAGCAGCGGGCCGAACGTGATGCCCAGCACGATGAAGACGAGCACGGATGCCGCGACAATCGCCATCTTATGACGGCGAAAGCGCAGCCATACGTCCGTCCACATCCCGCGCGAACGCCCGGACTCTTCCGCTGCCACCTGTAGACTGGTCAGTTTGGTCGTTGTCGCCATAGAAGATACTGCCTAGCGGTAGGATATGCGTGGGTCGAGAACTGCGTACAAAACGTCCGCAATCAGGTTGAAAACCACGATCAGCACGGCAAAGATGAATGTCAGCGTTTGAACCGTCGGCAGGTCGCCCCCCTGAATCGCCAGGATCAGAAGCTGGCCTAAACCGTTGACGCGGAAAATCTGTTCGGTGATGATTGCCCCCTGGAAGACGCCCGGAATGCCGAGCGCGACCAGCGTCACAACCGGGATTAGGCTGTTGCGCAGCGCGTGGCGCATGACGACGCCGCGCTCGTTCAGACCTTTGGCGCGCGCAGTGCGCACGTAGTCCTGGCTGAGATTTTCCAGCATAGCCGAACGGGTGAAGCGGCTGATC
>JBBQOR010000650.1:0-1928 GCA_038331055.1 Burkholderiales bacterium | reverse complement strand
CCTGTACGGCTGCGGCGAGCGCGTCGATCAGCCGCCGGATCGGCTCGCGCTGCAGTTTGAGCGCCGCCTGGTTGACTACCAGCCGCGCAGAGATGTCCATGATCTGCTCGACCTCGCGCAGCTGGTTCGCGCGCAGCGTGCTGCCGGTGGAGACCAGGTCGACGATGGCGTCGGCCAGACCGGTCAGCGGCGCCAGTTCCATCGATCCGTAGAGCTTGATCAGGTCGACGTGCACGCCCTTGTCGGCAAAGTGCTGGCGCGCGATCTGCGTGTACTTGGTGGCCACGCGGATGCGCGAGCCCTGGCGCACGGCGCTGGCGTAATCGAAGTCCTCGCGCACGGCCACGCTCATGCGGCAGCGCGCAATGCGCAGGTCCAGCGGTTGGTACAGCCCCTGTTCGCCGTCTTCCAGCAGCGTGTCCTTGCCGGCCACGCCGAGGTCGGCGCCGCCGCAGCGCACGTAGGTGGGCACGTCAGAGGCGCGCACCAGCACCACGCGCAGATCGCTGCGCGTGGTGGCCAGGATCAGCTTGCGTGAGCGCTCGGGGTCCTCCAGCACCTCGATGCCGGCCGCGCGCAGCAGCGGCAGCGTGTCGTCGAAGATGCGGCCCTTGGACAAGGCGAGCGTGATCATCGTGCGCGGCCCCTCACGTTCGTTCACCTTCGATCACCTTCGTTCACTTGACACGCTCGATGTCGGCGCCCAGCGCGCGCAGCTTCTCTTCCATGCGCTCGTAGCCGCGGTCCAGGTGGTAGATGCGGTCGATGGTGGTCTGGCCGTCGGCCACCAGGCCGGCGATGACCAGGCTGGCCGAGGCGCGCAGGTCGGTCGCCATCACCTTGGCGCCCGACAGCCGGGGCACGCCCTGCACCACCGCGGTGTTGCCGGCGATGTCGATCGCGGCGCCCAGCCGCGTGAGCTCGTTGACGTGCATGAAACGGTTCTCGAAGATGGTCTCCGAGATGCGCGAGACGCCCTCGGCCACGCAGTTCACGGCCATGAACTGCGCCTGCATGTCGGTCGGGAAGGCCGGGTACTCGCTGGTGTGAAAGCTCACCGCGCGCGGCCGGCCGTCGGCGCGCACGCGGATCTGCGCCGGCCCGATGTCGATCGTCACCCCGGCTTCGCGCAGCTTGTCGATCACCGCGTCCAGCTGGGCGGCGCGCGTGCCCAATAGCGTCACGTCGCCGCCGGCCGCCGCCACGGCGCACAGGAAGGTGCCGGTCTCGATTCGGTCGGGGATGATGCGGTGCGCTGCGGCCGGCGCGTGCAGCCGATCGACACCCTGCACGTGGATGCGGCGGCTGCCGTGGCCTTCGATGCGCGCGCCCATCGAGATCAGCAGCTCGGCCAGGTCGGCCACCTCGGGCTCTTGCGCGGTGTTCTCCAGCACCGTCTCGCCGCGCGCCAGCGTGGCCGCCATCAGCAGGTTCTCGGTGCCGGTCACGGTGACCATGTCGGTGGAGACGCGCGCCCCGTGCAGCCTGGAGGTGCGCGCGATGATGTTGCCGCCCTCCACCGCGATCTCGGCGCCCATCGCCTGCAGGCCCTTGATGTGCTGATCCACCGGACGCGAGCCGATCGCGCAGCCACCGGGCAACGAGACCACCGCGACACCTTTTCGTGCCAGCAGCGGCCCCAGCACCAGGATGCTGGCGCGCATCGTCTTCACCAGTTCATACGGCGCGACCGGGTTGTTCAGCGGGCCGGCGTCGACCGTCACCAGACCGGGCTCGGTCTCGGACCAGACGGCCGTGACGCCCATCTGGCGCAGCAGCCGCAGCGTGGTGGCCACGTCCTGCAGGCGCGGGGCGTTGGCCAGAGCCACCGGCTGATCGCACAGCAGCGCCGCGCACAACTCGGGCAGCGCAGCGTTCTTGGCGCCGGAAATGGTGATCTCGCCGTTCAGGCGATGGCCACCGCGGAT
>JBBQOR010000649.1:0-1928 GCA_038331055.1 Burkholderiales bacterium | reverse complement strand
ATCTGCACCGCGCAGGTGCTGCTGGCAGTGGTGGCCAGCATGTACGCGGTCTACCACGGGCCCGAGGGGCTGCGCCGCATCGCGCAACGGGTGGCCAGCTACACCGCGGTGCTGGCGCAGGGGCTGCACCAGATGGGCGTGGCGGTGCGCAGCACCAGCGCCTTCGATGCCATCGTCATCGACACCGGCGCGCATACCGCGGCGATCGACGCCCGCGCCGTCGCCGAAGGCATGAACCTGCGCCGCTTCCGCGAGTGGGGCGACACGATGCTCGGCATCGCGCTGGACGAGACGACGACGCGCGACGACCTCATCGCGTTATGGGGGCTGTTTGCCGCGCCGGGGCAGGCGCTGCCCGCGTTGGCCGACTTCGACAAGGGCATCGAGCCGATGATCCCCGAGACGATGCGCCGCTCGAGCAGCTTCCTCACGCACCCGGTGTTCAACCGCCACCACAGCGAGACCGAGATGCTGCGCTACATCCGCAGCCTGTCGGACAAGGACCTGGCGCTGGACCGCACGATGATTCCGCTGGGCAGCTGCACGATGAAGCTCAACGCGACCAGCGAGATGATTCCCATCAGCTGGCCGGAGTTCGCGCACATGCACCCCTTCGCGCCGGCCGACCAGCAGCAGGGCTGGGCGCTGCTGGACCAGCAACTGCGCGGCTGGCTGACCCAGGCCACCGGCTACGCGGGCATCAGCCTGCAGCCCAACGCCGGTTCACAGGGCGAATACGCCGGGCTGCTGGCGATCCGCGGGTGGCACCTCTCGCGCGGCGAGGGCCATCGCCACATCTGCCTGATCCCGGAGTCAGCGCACGGCACCAACCCGGCCAGCGCGCAGATGGTGGGCATGAGCGTCGTGGTGGTGAAGTGCGACGCGCTGGGCAACGTCGACCTGGATGACCTCGCCGTCAAATGCGGGAAGCACGCCGGCGAACTGGCCGCGGTGATGATCACCTACCCCTCGACCTACGGCGTGTTCGACCAGCGGGTGAAGGAGCTGTGCGCGCTGGTGCACCGCCACGGCGGCCGCGTCTACGTGGACGGCGCCAACATGAATGCGCTGGTCGGCGTGGCCGCGCCGGGCGAGTTCGGCGGCGATGTCAGCCACCTGAACCTGCACAAGACCTTCTGCATACCGCATGGCGGCGGCGGCCCGGGCGTCGGGCCCGTCTGCGTGGTCGAGGACCTGGTGCCTTTCCTGCCCGGACACCGCAGCGCTACCGGCCTGACCACGCCGGTCGGTGCCGTGTCCGCGGCGCCGCTGGGCAATGCGGGGGTGCTGCCGATCAGCTGGATGTACATGCGCATGATGGGCGCCCAGGGCCTGACCGCGGCTACTGAGACCGCCATCCTTTCCGCCAACTACGTGGCGGCGCGGCTGGCCGACCACTACGAAATCCACTACAGCGGCGAGATCGCGGGTCTCAAGGGCGGTGGCGTGGCACACGAGTGCATCCTCGACCTGCGGCCGCTGCAAAAAACCAGCGGCGTCGGCGCAGAGGACGTGGCCAAGCGACTCATCGACTACGGCTTTCATGCGCCGACGTTGAGCTTCCCGGTCGCCGGCACGTTGATGGTCGAGCCCACCGAGAGCGAGCCGCTGACCGAACTCGACCGCTTCTGCGACGCGATGATCGCCATCCGCCACGAGATCGCCCGAGTCGAGCGTGGCGAATGGCCGCAGGACGCCAACCCGCTGAAACACGCGCCGCACACCGCGCAGGCCCTGCTGACGGCAGACTGGTCGCGCCCTTACACACGCGAGCAGGCAGCCTACCCGCTGTCCAGCCTGCGGCGGCAGAAGTACTGGAGCCCCGTTGGCCGCGTCGACAACGTGCATGGCGACCGCAACCTGTTCTGCAGCTGCCTGCCGATCGATGCCTACGCCGATCCGGCCTGACCACTCCATGGCCGTCTCGG
>JBBQOR010000648.1:0-1929 GCA_038331055.1 Burkholderiales bacterium | reverse complement strand
GCCCAGTTCGTTGCCGACACCGACCCACAGCCCGAGTTCGAGTTCGTGGTCGAGCCGACGCGTCGGCGCGAACACCGGCGCGTCGGCGTCGGCCGCCGTCAGCTGGCCGTACGGGCGGCGCACGGGGGTGCCGTCGACGACGATCGACGAGGTGCGGCCGTGGTAGCCGATCGGCAGCCATTTGTAGTTCGGCAGCAGCGGGTTGTCGGGGCGGAACAACTTGCCCACCGCCGTGGCGTGGTGGATGCCGGTATAGAAATCGGTGTAGCCGCCGATGCGGCAGGGCAGCGACATCTGCGCCTGTGCCTGCGGCAGCAGACAGGCCTCGAGGAAGGGGCCCTGCTCGCTGCCTTCGGACAGTGCGGCCGACAGCGCGGCGCGCAGCGTGCGCCGTGCGACGGCGCCCAGCGCCATGAAGCCGTTGAGGTTGCCCGCGGCCAGCGGCTGCAGCAGTTCGCTGACTTCGCGCGTCCAGGGGCAGCCGGTGGCGGCCAGATGCAGGTCGAGTACCTGCGTGCCGATGGCCACGCCGATGCGCCAGGGCTCGGGCTCACCGACGCGGCCGTCCGGTCCGGCCGTGCCGGGCATGCGGCGAAAGCGGCCGAAGGGCAGGTTCTGGATCGGGAAGTCGGTGCCCGGCTCGTGGGCCGAATCGACCCAACTCCTGAGCAGCGGGTCATGGGTGGCGTCGATCATGGTTGGCCCTGGAAGTGGTTGCGCAGGCCGGCCCAGCACTCGGCGTACTGCGTGTCAAGCGCGTCCGGGCGCAGCGCCCAGGCGGTGGGGCGCATGCGCCAGCGGCTCTCGAACATGAAGGCCAGCGTGTGGTCGAGCTTGTGCGGCGCGAGCGCGGCGTTCGACGCGCGCTCGAAAGCCTCGGCATCCGGGCCGTGCGGCACCATGCTGTTGTGCAGGCTGGCGCCGCCCGGGCGAAATCCCTCGGGCTTGGCGTCGTACTGGCCGTAGACCAGACCCATGAATTCGCTCATCAGGTTGCGGTGGAACCAGGGCGGGCGGAAGGTGTCTTCGGCCACCAGCCAGCGCGGCGGGAAGATCACGAAGTCGACATTCGCCGTGCCCGGCGTGTCGCTCGGGCTGGTGAGCACGGTGAAGATGCTCGGGTCGGGGTGGTCGAAGCTGATCGAGCCGATGGTGTTGAAGTGCCGCGTGTCGTACTTCATCGGTGCCAGGTTGCCGTGCCAGGCCACCACGTTGAAGGGGCTGTGCGCCTGAGCGGCGACCCAGAACTCGCCGCCGAACTTCTTCACGATCTGATACGGGCGATCTGCCGCATCGGCATCGAAGGCCGCCGCCGGCGCGATGAAGTCGCGCGGGTTTGCCAGCCCGTTGCTGCCGATCGGGCCCAGCTCGGGCAGGCGGAACGCGGCGCCGAAGTTCTCGCACACGTAGGCCGTGGCCGGCCCGTCCACCGCCACCTTGAAGGCCAGCCCGCGCGGCAGCAGCAGCACATCGCCGGGGCTGGCCTGCAGCACGCCCAGCTCGGTGGTCACCGTGAAGCGGCCACTTTGCGGCAGCAGCAGCATCTCGCCGTCGGCGTTGACGAGCGCGCGCTGCGTCATCGACCGGTTGATCAGCACCAGGTGCGCCGACATGCCGGTCTGCGCGTCGGCATCGCCGGCCACTACCACGGTGCGCAGGCCGTCGATGAAGTCCAGCGGTGCCTCGGCCGTGTCGGGCACCGGCACCGGGTGCCAGCGCAGTGGGTCGGGTGCTGCGCTGGCGCCGCTGGCGATGCCTGTCTTCCACAGTGGCAGCGCCAGCGGTGTGTAGCCGCCGACCACCACGCTGGGCTGGCGCCGGTACAGCCAGCTGCGCCGGTTCTCGGCACGCGGGGCGGTGAACGCGGTGGCGCTGAAGAGTTCGGCATACAGCCCGTGCGGCGCGCGCTGCGGGCTGTTGCGGCCGACC
>JBBQOR010000647.1:0-1944 GCA_038331055.1 Burkholderiales bacterium | reverse complement strand
GATAGCGAGAGTTTGCAGATTCTCATCGCTTTTGCCGTTGATCAGCATGGCAGGCCAGCCTTCCCTGACGCTTACGACGCCGTGAAGATTGGGTTATTGAGCGGTGATGACTGCAATTTTGAGATACATCACCGGGTTCGCTGAAGGAACGAGACCCGGCGCCGCTTTGTCGAGAGCTCTTTATTTTCACCTGAAAAGGTGAAAATATAGCGACCATGAGCCTGCAGCTGACTTCCCGCCAATCCAACATCCTCGACTTCATCCGTGACCGGCTGGAGCACACCGGCCAGGCACCGACGCTGGAGGAGATCGGCCAGGCGATGGGGCTGGCCAACGTCAGCGCGGTGCTGAAACACGTGCGCTCGCTGGAGGCCAAGGGGCGGCTGCTGATCGAGCCGAACCGCTCGCGCGGGATCCGGCTGGTGACTTCGACCGATGCGTTGGATGCCGACACCATGGAGCTGCCGCTGGTGGGCCGCATCGCCGCCGGTGAGCCGCTGTTTTCGGAAGCGCGGGTCGAACGCACGCTGCGGGTATCGCGCTGGCTGTTTCGCCTTCAGCCGGATTATCTGGTGCGGGTGGTCGGCGACTCGATGCGTGACGAAGGCATCCTCGACCAGGACATCGTCGGGGTGCACGCCACGCCGGTGGCGCGCCATGGTCAGGTGGTGGCCGCACGGGTGGGTGGCGACCGTTTCACCATCAAGCGGCTGCACTGGCAGGGCGATGTGATCCGGCTGCTGCCCAACAGCCCCGGCTATCAGCCGATTGATCCCGATCCCACCGACGACTTCGCCATCGAAGGCCTGTTCGCCGGCTTGCTGAGGGGCAGTTGATGGCGGCTGTCGTGCCCCTGTCGAACCTGCTCGATGCGCGGCAGGTATGGCGCGGCCGGGCGGCGCCGGTCAGCGTTGGCGAGCAGCCCACCGGCTGGGCTGAACTGGACGCGATGTTGCCGACCGGCGGCTGGCCGGAGGCCTCGCTGTCGGAAATCCTGCTGCCGCTGGATGGCGTCGGTGAATTGCAGCTGGTGTTGCCGGCATTGGCACGCCTCAGCCAGGGCAAGCGGCCGGTGGTGCTGATCGCGCCGCCGTATGCGCCCTGCGTCGCCGGCTGGCGCCAGCATGGCGTGGACATGCGTCAGGTCGAGATCGTCACCACCGCGCAGCGCGATGTGTTGTGGGCGATGGAGCAATGCCTGCGTTCGGGCAGTTGCGCTGCCGTGCTGGCGTGGCCGCAGCAGGCGGATGATCGGGCGCTGCGACGGCTGCAGGTAGCCGCTGACGGCGGCCGGGCGCTGGCGTTTGCCTTCCGCGATCGCCGGCATCTGTCGAATGCTTCGCCGGCGGCGTTGCGGCTGGAGCTGGAGGCGCTGCCGCAGGCTCGCGTGTGGGTGCGCAAATGTCGCGGTGGTTCGGCGCCGGCTCAGCCGGTGGCGTTGTCACGCGCACTGCATTGATGGCGGCCGGACATGTTGTGGGCCTGCATATTGCTGCCGCGTCTGGCGCTGGACGGTGTCCTTCGCCGTCGCCCGACCGACGGGCCGCTGGTACTGGTGGCCGGTGCGGCGAATGCGCGCACCATCGTTGCGGCCAATACGCCTGCGCGTGAGGCCGGCCTGCGTGTCGGCCAGCGGCTGACCGCCGCGCAGGCACTGCTGGCGCAATTCGAGGTGCTGCCGTACGAGCCCGATCTGGTTGAACACTGGCATCGGTTTCTGGCTGCGGTCGCCTATCGCTACAGCTCCGAGGTGAGCCTGCTGCCGCACGCGATCGTGCTGGAGGTCAGTCGTAGCATGGGCTTGTTCGAGTCCTGGCCGCGACTGGAAAGCCTGCTGCGGGCGGATCTGGACGCGCTGGGTTTCCGGCACCGGATTACCGCTGCGCCGACCGCACATGCCGCGTATGTGCTGGCCGGGGTCAGTGATGGCCAGGCAGTGCTGAC
>JBBQOR010000646.1:0-1948 GCA_038331055.1 Burkholderiales bacterium | reverse complement strand
TACGGTCGTTGAATCGCGCGCGCACGATGCCGAAGCGCAGCCCGCTGCCGGTGAGTTAGCCGGCTTAGCCTTGTTATGATTAGCGCATGCGGGCCGGGCCGGCTTTAAGCCTGCAGCGCCGATGAAGCCGGTGACTTCCAGCCCGTAGCCGGTCATGCTGGGCATGCGCCGCGGGCTGCCGAGCAGCTTCATGCGTGCGACGCCCAGCTGGCGCAGGATCTGCGCGCCGACGCCGTAGGTGCGCAGATCCATCGGCGCGCGTGCGGGCGCCATCGCCGGCTTGCCCGGCATCAGCGTGCCGAGCAGCGCCTGGGCGTCGCTGCCGCAGTTGAGCAGCACCACCACGCCGTGCGGCGCAGCGTGTACCGCGGCCAGCGCACGGCCGAGCGGCCACGAGTGGCCGCCGCCTTCACTGTCGAGCAGGTCGAGCGCGGTGAAGGGCTCGTGCACGCGCACCAGCGCCTCGTCATCGGGGCCGATGCGGCCGTGGCTCAGCGACAGGTGCAGGCCGCCCAGCCGGTCGCGCCAGACGCCGCAGTCGAACTCGCCCGCAGGCGTCGCCAGGCGGCGTGTGCCGATGCGTTCGATCAGTGTCTCGTTGCGGCTGCGCCAGGCGATCAGGTCGGCGATGGTGCCGACCTTCAGGCCGTGCTGGCGGGCGAAGACCTCGAGGTCCGGCAGGCGGGCCATCGTGCCGTCGTCATTCATGACCTCGCAGATCACCGCCGCCGGCTCCAGGCCGGCCAACGCGGCGAGGTCGCAGCCGGCTTCGGTATGGCCGGCGCGCATCAGCACACCGCCGTCCTGCGCCTGCAGCGGGAACACATGGCCGGGCTGCACGAGGTCGCTGGCGACCGCCGCGCGGGCTACCGCCGCCTGCACCGTGCGGGCGCGGTCGGCAGCCGAGATGCCGGTGCTGACGCCCTGGGCGGCCTCGATCGAGACCGTGAACGCAGTGCCGTGCTTGGTGCCGTTGCGCGGCGCCATCGGCGGCAGCTGCAGCCGTTCGCAGCGATCGCGGGTCAGCGTCAGGCAGATCAGCCCGCGGGCGAAGCGGGCCATGAAGTTGATTGACTCGGGCGTGACGTGCTCGGCGGCGAGCACGAGGTCGCATTCGTTTTCGCGGTCTTCCTCGTCGACGAGGACAACCATGCGGCCTGCGGCGAGTTCAGCTACCAGCTCGGGGACAGGTGCAATGGACATCTAACGATTGTAGGCGGGGGGTCGGCGCGACCCTGTCGCGTGGGTGACCACGCCGCGGCCTGCGGCTCGACCGTCAAAACCGTTCGCGCCCAGGTGGCCGCAGGCGCAAGCGCAGGTCGTCGCCGACGGGCGTGACGTCGACGAAACGCCACGGCGCCACGTCGTCCAGCGTGGCGGGCGGTGCCAGCGCGGCCAGCCCGGCCCCCTCGCCCAGCAGCTTGGGCGCGACGTAGACCAGCAACTCGTCCACCCATCCGGTGGCGAGCAGCGACGCGTTCAGCTGGTGTCCGGCCTCGACGTGCAGTTCGTTGATGCCCCGCGCGGCCAGGTCTTGCAGCATCGCCTGCAGATCGACCTTGCCCCCCGAGCCCGGCTGCAATGCGATCTCGGCGCCTCGTGCCTGCAGCGCCGCGCGGCGGGCCGGTTCGTCGGCCGCGGCATACAGCAGCACGGCGCCGGGCGGCGGCAGGATGCGCGCTTGCGGCGGGGTCTGCAGCCTGGAGTCGACGATCACGCGCAGCGGCTGGCGTGCGGTCGGCACCAGCCGCACATCAAGGCGCGGATCGTCCGCGTTGACCGTGCCCACGCCGGTGAGCAGCGCGCCGGCGCGGCGGCGCCAGCCGTGGCCGTCGGTGCGCGCCGCTTCGCCGGTGATCCACTGGCTGCGGCCGTCGGGCAGGGCACTGCGGCCGTCCAGCGAGATGGCCGCCTTCATGCGCAGCCAGGGCCGGCCGCGCTGCACGCG
>JBBQOR010000645.1:0-1949 GCA_038331055.1 Burkholderiales bacterium | reverse complement strand
AGCCCACCCCATGAGCCTGAAGCTGCGCCGCCTGCGCACCGATGCGCCCGACTTCGAGCGTGCCTTTGCCCGCCTGCAGCAGGCTGCCACCGAGGCCGATACGGCCGTCGACGCGCGCGTGGCCGAGATCGTGGCCGACGTGCGCGAGCGCGGCGACACCGCGCTGCTGGAGTACACGCGCCGCTTCGACCGGCTGGACGTGCCCGACATGCAGGCGCTAAAGATCGGGCCGGCGGAGCTGCAGGCCGCGCTGCAGGTGCTGCCCGCGCCGCAGCGCGCTGCGCTCGAGGCCGCGGCCGAGCGCGTGCGCCGCTACCACCAGCGGCAGCTCGACGCCAGCAGCCGCAGCTGGCGCTGGCGTGACCCCGACGGCAACCTGCTCGGCCAGAAGGTGACGCCGCTGGACCGCGTGGGCATCTACGTGCCGGGCGGCAAGGCCGCGTACCCATCCAGCGTGCTCATGAACGCGATCCCGGCGCAGGTGGCCGGGGTCGGCGAGATCATCATGGTGGTGCCCACACCCGAGGGTGCGCGCAACGGGCTGGTGCTGGCCGCGGCCGCGCTGTGCGGCGTACAGCGTGTCTTCACCATCGGCGGCGCGCAGGCGGTGGCGGCGCTGGCCTGGGGCACGGCCAGCGTGCCGCGGGTGGACAAGATCACCGGCCCCGGCAACGTCTACGTGGCGGCGGCCAAGCGCCGGGTCTTCGGGCAGGTGGGCATCGACATGATCGCCGGCCCGAGCGAGATCCTGGTGCTGGCCGACGGCAGCACGCCGGCCGACTGGGTGGCGATGGACCTCTTCAGTCAGGCCGAGCACGACGAGCTGGCGCAGAGCATCCTGCTCAGCCCCGATGCCGGCTACCTCGATCAGGTGCAGGCAGCAATCGAGCGCCTGCTGCCGCAGATGCCGCGGCAGGACGTGATCCGCGCGTCGCTCGAAGGCCGCGGCGCGCTGATCCACACGCGCTCGATGGAAGAGGCCTGCGAGATCAGCAACCGCATCGCGCCAGAGCATCTGGAAGTCTGCGCCGCCGAGCCGGCGCGCTGGGAGCCACTGCTGCGCCACGCCGGCGCGATCTTCCTCGGCGCCTACAGCAGCGAGAGCCTGGGCGACTACTGCGCCGGGCCGAACCACGTGCTGCCCACGGCCGGCACGGCGCGCTTCTCCTCGCCGCTGGGCGTCTACGACTTCGTCAAGCGCAGCAGCCTGATCGAGGTCAGCGCCGCGGGCGCCCAGGTGCTCGGCCCGATCGCCGCCGAGCTGGCGCACGGCGAGGGCCTGCAGGCTCACGCCCGCGCGGCCGAGATGCGGCTCGACCCGGCGCTGGCCGCGTTGCCGGCGGCGCTGCAGTTCAACGTGCGCGAGGTCACCAGCGACAACCTGCTGGCGGTGGGCAAGCTCGAAGTGGCCTCTGGCCAGCGCGAATTCGTCGCCTCCAACCCCTGGTCGCTGGCCCAGGTGCACTACGAGCCCGCGGGCAGCGCCCACGCGCTGTACGACGGTGACACCCCGGTCGGCCTGGTGCTGCTGTACGACGAGCGTTTGGACGACGAAGAGCCGGGCAACCAGCTCTACGTCTGGCGGCTGATGGTCGACGCGCGCCACCAGCGGCGCGGTATCGGGCGCGCGGCCATCGGCTGGATCACCGAGCGGGCGCGGCAAGGCGGCTACGACCACGTCGGCCTCTCGCATTGGCCGATGGACGGCAACGCCGGGCCGTTCTACGAACAGCTTGGCTTTCGCTATACCGGCGAAGTGGACGATGGCGAGCGCGTGATGAGGTTCGAACTGGCCCCCGCCGGCCCTCAGTCCAGGCCCGAGGAAGCGCAATGAGTGCGCGCCTCGCCGAGCGCATCGCGCACACGATCCGTCAGGACGTGAAGAGCATGCACGCCTATGCGATCCAGCCCAGTCAGGGGCTGGTCAAGCTCGACGCCATGGAGAACCC
>JBBQOR010000644.1:0-1954 GCA_038331055.1 Burkholderiales bacterium | reverse complement strand
CGGCGGTCCATGCGCGCATAGCCGAAGTAGGGGATCACCGCGGTGATGCGGCGTGCACTGGCACGCTTGAGCGCATCGACCATGATGAACAGTTCCATCAGGTTCTCGTTCGTCGGGGTGCAGGTGGGCTGCACGACGAAGACGTCACGAGCGCGCACGTTCTGACGGATCTCGACCGTCACCTCGCCGTCGGAGAAACGGCCGACCATCGCATGGCCGAGTTCGACACCCAGGTTGGCAGCGATCTCGTGCGCCAGCACTGGATTGGCATTGCCCGTGAACAGCACGGTATTGAACAGCACGGCGGGACTCTCCCTCGGCGCGGCATCCGCCGCGGCCCCGATGTGGGGCTCGATCACGAATAGTGGCAGGGGAGGAAGGACTCGAACCCTCGCATGTCGGAATCAAAATCCGATGCCTTGACCAACTTGGCGACTCCCCTACACAGGCCGCCGCTCGCGCAACGGCCTTGAAAACTTTTAGTCTGCCCAACCGACCAGCGGGTGGCGGGCCAGACTGCGGCACATCCTGCCCACCCAGCCCGGCGGCAGTTCGGCCGCCGGCAAGGTCGCACTGGGTTGGTCGTCCATACCTGCTTTGGCAAACACCGCGCTGCCCGAGCCCGTCATGCGGCTGTTGCCGAATCGGGCCTCCAGCCAGCCGGCGGCTTGCGCTACCTCCGGGACCAGAGCCTGAGCCACCGTCTGCAGGTCATTTCGACCCACTTGTTGCGCCCATTCCAGCACCCCGATGCCGTCGCCAGCGTCCTCCAAAGAACCCAAGATTGTAGCAGCGGGCGTTTTGCGGGGCAGGGCGGGGTGGCTGAAGATGGCCTGGGTGGCAATCCCCTGTGGCGGCTTGACGACGGCAAACCAGCCGCGTGGCAAGGCATGCATCGGCGTCAGCTGCTCGCCCACGCCTTCGACCCAGGCGTTGTGGCCGCCGACGAAGAACGGCACGTCGGCGCCCAGCCGCAGCGCCAGCGCCACCAGCCGCCCGCGCGGCCAGTGCAGCCCCCAAAGCCGGTTCAGCGCCAGCAGGGTGCTTGCCGCGTCAGAGCTGCCGCCGCCCAGACCGGCGCCCCAGGGGAGATTCTTGTCGATCGTGATGTCGGCGCCCAGCGCGCTGCCGCTCTCGGCTTGCAACAGCCGGGCGGCGCGCAGGCACAGATCGTCGGGCGGCAGGACGGCGCCGAGGTCGTGCCGCGCCAAGCCGGCATCGCTGCGGCGCTCGAAGTGCAGCACGTCGCACCAGTCGATCAGCACGAACAGCGACTGCAGCAGATGGTAGCCGTCGTCACGCCGGCCGGTGACGTGCAGGAACAGGTTCAGCTTCGCCGGCGCCGGCACGTCCCACAAGGCCGACAGCGCCATCAGCGCGGCCGGTCCAGCACGGCGCGCAGCGTGACCACCGGCGGCGGCGCCTCGCGCACGGCGTCGACCCGGCCGGTCCCGGGGGTGGCGACGGCGCCGGCGCTGACGCGCCAGCCCAGTTGCTCGAAACCGCCGTCATGGATGCGGCTGGGCGCGCCGGGCCACGGTCGGCCGCGCAGCCAGTCGGCCAGGGCTTGTAGCGGCAGGGCCTCGCCCAGGGCAGCCAGCGACAGCGCCTGCACGTCGTTGAATCGGCGCTCGCCTTCGGCGGTGTCGAGCCAGGCGCCGGCGGCTGACCAGCGCGCGCTGGCCATCAGCGTGCCCAGCGGCGAGGCCAGGCGCAGTTCGCCCGCCTCGGCGCTGCCGCGCAACTCGAACGAGGCGCTGATCGACTGCGCCGCGCGGCCTTCGTGAGCCGCCACACGCAGTGCCAGCCTGCCGCCAAGCAGGCCGCCGAGCGGGCCGCCGTCATCGGCCGCCGATGACAATGACGGCGGTGTCGCACAGCCGCCCAGCCCCAGCGCCGCCAGGGCGACCACCACCGCGCAGGCGGTGGTGCCTGCGCGGATCACGGTGAGACG
>JBBQOR010000643.1:0-1959 GCA_038331055.1 Burkholderiales bacterium | reverse complement strand
ATTACTGGCTGCGGCTGGCGCGCGGCTACCGGGCGCTTGCCCCCTACCTTCTGGTCGCGGCGACGCTGCTGCCGGCCACGGCGCTGCTCGGCATCGTCACCCAGGGCCGCCACATGGCCGAGCTGACCGCCGACCCGGCCTTCTTCAGCGCCCTCAAGGCCGCGACGCACTGGCCCGACGCGGCCACGTCCGCGACCATCGCCGGCTGGCGCACCGACGCGCAGTGGGGCTTCTACGCGATCGCGCTGGCCGTGCTCCTGTACGGTTTGGCGCGCACCTGGCAGCAGCACCAGGCGATGCGCATTCCGGTGCAATACGTCTCCGGACCGCTGGTCAAGGCCGCCGAAGGGCCGACACTGCTGGAAGTCAGCCGCATGCACGGCATCCCGCACATGTCGGCATGCGGCGGACGCGGCCGCTGCTCCACCTGCCGCGTGATGATCGTCGGCGACGAAGGCGGTCTCATGCCGCCGGACGAGGCTGAGTTGCAGACGCTGCGCGCGGTCGGCGCGCCGACCAACGAGCGCCTCGCCTGCCAGGCGCACGTGCGCGCGGCCGCGACCGTGATGCCGCTCGTGCGACTGGGCAAGGGCACGGACACGCCGGTCTTCGTGCAGGCGAACGACGAAGGCAGCGTCGAGCGCGAACTGGCGGTGCTGTTCGTGGACATCCGCGGCTTCACGGCCATGACCGAGAAGAAGCTGCCCTACGACGTGGTCTACCTGCTGAACAACTTCCTGCACACGATCGGCCAGGCCGTCTACGGCGGCGGCGGCTGGATCAACGATCGCGCCGGGGACGGTGTGCTGGCGGTCTTTGGCCATCCCAGCGGCATGGCCGGGGCGTGCCGCGCTGCACTCCTCGCCTGCGCCGAAGTGGACCGCCTCATCGGCCTGCTGAACCAGCGGTTGGCCAGCGAACTCGACGAGCCGCTGCGGGTGGCGATGGGCCTGCACTGCGGGCCGCACGTCCACGGACGCATCGGCATCGGCGAGCTGTCGTCGATGTCGGTCGTCGGCCCGGCGGTGAATGTGGCATCGCGCCTGGAATTCGTCGCCAAGGAAGCGAACGTCCAGCTCGCCGTGTCGGCCGAAGTGACGCGGCTGGGCGGACTTGATATCACCGGATTGCCGATGCGCTCGACGCCGATCCGCGGCGCCGAGAAGCCGCTGGATGTCGTCCTCGTGGCTGCCGCCCAGGAACTGCTGCCCCGGTTCGGGCGCGCGCCAGCCGAAGGCGGTGCCCCAGCGGCTGCCGGGCCCTAACGGCTACCGAGCGCCTCCCAGCGCTCGAGCGCTCGCATCAACTCGGCGTCGATCTGGGCATGGCGCGCCTGCGCCACGGCGGCGCGATCGGGCTCCTTCGCATAGATCGTCGCATCGCTGAGCAGCGTGCCGAGCGCCTTCTGCTCTGCTTCCAGCGCTTCGATCAGGTCGGGCAGCGCGTCGAGTTCACGCTGCTCCTTGTAGCTGAGCTTGCGTGCCTTCACCGGTACCTTGGCAGCAGAAGCGGCGCCTGCGGCCGGCGCTGATACCGGCGCGGATGCCCCGGCCTTCGCCCGTTCCGGCGGCGCGCTCCGCGCCGCCTGCTCGCGCAGCGTCCGTGCACGCTCGCGCTGCATCTTCCAGTCCTCGTAGCCGCCTTCGTACTCGCGCCAGAGCGCCGGTCCCTCTTCGCCCTCCCAGGCGATGGTGCTGGTGACGACGTTGTCGAGAAAGCGCCGGTCGTGGCTGACGAGAAAGACCGTGCCCTTGTAGCTCTGAAGCAGCTCCTCGAGGAGCTCGAGCGTGTCGATGTCGAGGTCGTTGGTCGGTTCGTCGAGCACCAGCACGTTGGCCGGCAGCGCGAAGAGGCGCGCCAGCAGGACGCGGTTGCGTTCGCCGCCCGAGAGGGTGCGCACCGGCGAGTTGGCACGCGCGGGCGAGAACAGGAAGTCGGCGAGATAGCTCATCACATGCT
>JBBQOR010000642.1:0-1969 GCA_038331055.1 Burkholderiales bacterium | reverse complement strand
GCAGGCTGGAATCGGTGCCGAAACGCCTGGCGACACGGTCGCCCTCCTCGGGGCCGATCAGGCCGTCCTCGGCCAGCCACTGCAGCAGCCGGCGCCAGTCCAGCCGCCCCTTGTGCGGGGGGGCAGGGGCGAGGACCGCGCCCAGGGCGGCGGGCTCGGCAGCGGGGGCGGTGCGTGCGGTTTTGCTCATGCGGGGGCTTCGGCGGACGGATGCTGGTCGTTGGATATCGGCAGCGTGCGCAGCATCCGGAGCCAATTGCGCGCCGGCAGGCCGTGGCGCTGCTCGATCGCCGCTGCACGCGCCAGCAACAGCGCACGCTCTGGCGGCAGCGCGTCGCGGGCAGCGACCACGACGGTGTTGCCTTCACGCGTCGGACGCAGACTGAGCACATGCGGCGCGCCGAACACCGCCGCAATGCGCGCCGCGCTGTCGGCAAAGCTGGCATGGCGGCCGAACAGGTTGACGCTCATCGTGCCGCCGACTTCGAGCACGCGGTGACAGTTGGCGTAGAACTCTTCGTCGTCCAGCACCGGGGCCGCCGCCTCGTGGTCGTACAGGTCCACGTGCAGCAGCGTCACGCTGTGCGGCGGCGCCCGCGCCAGCCAGCGTGCGGCGTCGGCGTGCACCACCGTCAGCCGGGCGTCGTCGGGTGGCAGGTGAAACCATTGGCGGCAGGCCAGGATGACCTGCGGATTGAGCTCCACCGCCGTGCTGCGCATGCGCAGCTGCTTGCGCGTGAACTTGGTGATCGCCGCCGCGCCCAGGCCCAGTTGCACCGCGTGCCCGCGCGCCAGATCGGCCGGGTCATGCCACAGCAGGCTGGCCAGCATGCGCTGCACGTAGTCCAGTTCCACGACCTGCGGCGCGGCGATGCGCATCGCCCCCTGGATCCAGATCGAGCCCAGGTGCAGGCAGCGCACGCCGTCGAACTCCGACAGCGTGACTGGCGGCAAGGACGTGTCAGGCTTCATCAGCCCCCAGCGGGCTCAGCGCGCCCAGGCTTGCGGACCGCCCCGGCAGCAACGCAGCGCAACGCGGCAGCGCGTCCAGCACATTGGCGGCGGTGCGCGCCGCCACCTGTGCTGGCGTGCAGCCGCGCAGGGCCGCAAGCACGGCACCGATGCGCGGCAGCTCTTGCGGCACGTTGCGCATCACGGCCCCCGCTGCGCGCTCGGCCGCGGTGCGGTACAGCCACTGCGGCGGTATGTCCGGGGCGTCGGTCTCCAGCACGGGCACGGTCTCGGGCAGGCTGGCGGCCAGGGCACGGATGCGCAAGGCGCGCTCGTGCGTCATCGCACCACCGAAGCCCAGCTTGAAGCCCAGAGCCGCCAGGCGCAGCGCCTGCTCGGTGCTGCCGTTGAACGCATGGGCGATGCCGCCGGCCACCTCCACCCTGCGCAGGCCGGCGAGCAAAGAATCGGCCGAGCGCCGCACGTGCAGGATCACGGGCAGGCCGGCATCGCGCGCGATGCGCAACTGCGCCAGGTAGAAGGCCTGCTGGCGCTCGCGGTCCAGGCCGGGCACGAAGTGGTCGAGCCCGATCTCGCCCACCGCCACCAGCCTGGGGTCGTCGCGATGGCGGGCCAGGGCTTCGCGCAGCAGATCCAGATCGGTCTCGACGGCAGCGCCGACACACAGCGGGTGGATGCCCAGCGCGTAAGCGGCGCCGTGGCGATGGGCCAGCGCACGCACCGCGTCAAAGTTGGCCGCGTGCACGGCCGGCAGGACCAGCAGTGCCACGCCGGCCGCTCGCGCGGCTGCCGCCACCGCGTCGCGGTCGGTGTCGAACTCGGGCGCGTCCAGGTGGCAATGGCTGTCGATCCACATGTCCGCGATGATGCGCTACGGAGTCTCGGGACTTGAGGCTTCGGGCACGCCACGCTGCAGCAGCGCGGTGGTCGTGATAGTGTCTGTTCCCAGACCCGCTGCCGTGCTTGCGGGGCAAGGACGACGATGAACAAGCCCCCG
>JBBQOR010000641.1:0-1978 GCA_038331055.1 Burkholderiales bacterium | reverse complement strand
CGATGTCGTTGAAGTTCTGCACAGCGGCACGGAACACCATGCGCCCGATGCGGCCGAAGCCGTTGATACCAATCTTGATCGTCATAGCTCTATCTCTCCAAAGTTGAGTACCAAAAAATCACTTGCGCTTATTTACGTTTCAACGCTGCCTGCACGGTGGCAGCCACGTTTTCTTCGGTAAAACCAAAGTGCTCGAACAGCACCGGCGCCGGCGCCGATTCGCCGAAGGTGTCGATGCCGATGACAGCGGCGCAGCCGTATTTCCACCAGCCGTCGGTGACGCCCATCTCCACCGCAATGCGCGGAATGCCGGTCGGCAACACGGCCTTTTTGTATTTCACGTCTTCACGGTCAAAAGTGGTCGTACTCGGCATGGACACTACGCGCACAGCTATCTTTTTAGCGGCCAGCAGGCGCTGCGCCTTGAGCGCCAGCTGCACCTCGGAGCCGGTGGCGATGATGACCGCCTGGGCCTTGCCCTTGAGGCCGACGTCGCTCGGCTCGGAGAGCACGTAGGCGCCGCGGCTGATGTCGCCCAGGGCGCGCTTGGGTGCATAAGGCAGGTTCTGGCGGCTCAGCAGCAGCGCCGTGGGCTGGGTGCGGTTGGTCAGCGCGACCGACCAGGCGACGCAGGTCTCGGCCGTATCGGCCGGGCGCCACACGTCCAGGTTCGGGATCAGGCGCAGGCTGGCAGCGTGCTCGATCGACTGGTGCGTCGGGCCGTCTTCGCCCAGGCCGATGGAGTCGTGCGTGAAGACATGGATGACGCGCAGCTTCATCAGCGCGGCCATGCGGATGGCGTTGCGGCTGTAGTCGCTGAAGGTCAGAAAGGTGCCGCCGTAGGGAATGAAACCACCGTGCAGCGCCACGCCGTTCATCACCGCCGCCATGCCGAACTCGCGCACGCCGTAGTTGATGTGGCGCCCGCCGACCATCTGGCCGTTGACTTCGGTTTGCACCACCTCACCAGCGGCGTCAAAACGCAGCGCCGGCGTGGCTTTGGTGTTGGTCAGGTTCGAGCCGGTCAGGTCGGCACTGCCGCCCAGCAACTCGGGCAGCGCGACGGTGAAGGCTTCCAGCGCCAACTGGCTGGCCTTGCGGCTGGCCACGGTGGCGCCTTCGGTGTGCGCGCGCACCACGGCATCGACGGCGGCCTGGGCAAACGAGGCCGGCAGGTCACCGCCCATGCGGCGGGTGAATTCAGCGGCCAGCGCGGGGAATGCCTTGGTGTAGGCGGCAAAGCGCTTGTTCCAGGCCGCCTCGGCCTTGGCACCGGCGGCCTTGGCGTCCCAGTCGCGGTACACGTCGGCGGGAATCTCGAACGGGCCGCTGGTCCAGCCCAGTGCCTGGCGCGTGAGGGCGATTTCTTCGCCGCCGAGCGGCTCGCCGTGCGCCTTGGAGGTGCCGGCGCGGTTGGGCGAGCCCTTGCCGATGGCGGTCTTGCAGACGATCAGCGTCGGGCGCTCGGACTGCGCCTTGGCCTGCGCCAGCGCGGCGGCAATGGCGGCGGCGTCGTGGCCATCGACGGCATCAATCACGTTCCAGCCGCAAGCGGCAAAGCGCTGCGGCGTGTTGTCGATGAACCAGGGCGCCACTTCGCCGTCAATGCTGATGCCGTTGTCGTCGTACAGCGCAATCAGCTTGTTCAGCTTCCAGGCGCCGGCGAGCGAAATCGCTTCCTGGCTGATGCCTTCCATCAGGCAGCCGTCGCCCAGGAAGGTGTAGGTGCGGTGATCGACCACGGTGTGGCGCGGGCGGTTGAATTCTTTCGCCAGCAGCTTCTCGGCCAGCGCAAAGCCTACCGCGTTGGTCAGGCCCTGGCCGAGCGGGCCGGTGGTGGTTTCCACGCCGGGCGTGATGCCGTGCTCGGGGTGACCGGCGGTCTTGCTGTGCAGCTGGCGGAAGTTGCGCAGCTCGCTCATCGGCAACGCATAGCCGCTGAGGTGCAGCAGCGCATAGACCAGCATCGAGCCATGGC
>JBBQOR010000640.1:0-1978 GCA_038331055.1 Burkholderiales bacterium | reverse complement strand
GGCCCTGCTGGTATTCGGCATGCTGGCCTGGGCCACGATTCCGGTGTTGCGCGCGATCGGCCTCACCGTGAGTCTTGGCGTGGCGTTCCACTTCTGTCTGTCGATCCTGATGGCGCCGCATGCCCATGCTGCCGAAGACTGACTGGGCCCGGCTGATTCCGCATGCGGGCACGATGTGCCTGCTCGATGCGGTGCAAACATGGGATAAGCGATGCATCCACGCGATCAGCGCCGGTCACGCGCGCGCCGACAACCCCCTGCGCGGCGAACACGGCCTGCACGCCGTGCATCTGGCCGAATACGGCGCCCAGGCGATGGCGGTGCACGGCGGCTTGCTGGCGCGTGCGCACGGCACCGACAGCGCACGCCCGGGTCGGCTGGTCAGCCTGCGCGACGTTGTCCTGCTCGAGGAATATGTCGACTGGCTGGATGGCCATCTGGACGTCCACGCCGAATGTCTGTACGCCGACGACACCGGCGCGCAATATGCGTTTCGCATCGAGCATCGCGGTCGCCTGCTTGCCAGTGGGCGCGCCGCGGTGATCCATCCCGCTGCCTGACCGTCAAGCGAGTCCCGCCATGCCCGATCCAAAAACTTCACGTCGCGCCCTGGTCACCGGCGGTAGCGGCGAACTCGGCAGCGCGATCTGCCTGGCACTGGCCGACGCGGGCTGGCAGGTCATCGTGCACGCCCATCAGAGCGTGGATCGGGCCGAGCACGTCGCGCAGGTCATTCGCACGGCCGGTGGCAACGCCCAGGCGGTGGCGTTTGATGTCAGTGATGCACAAGCCAGTGCCAACGCGCTGGACGCGCTGCTGGCCGAAGGCGCGATCCACGCGGTGATCAACAATGCGGGCATTCACGATGACGCGCCGATGGCCGGCATGAGTGCCGAACAATGGCATCGGGTGATCGACGTCTCGCTGCATGGATTCTTCCACGTCACCCAGCCGCTGCTGCTGCCGATGGCGCGCGCGCGCTTCGGCCGCATCGTGTCGGTCAGTTCGGTGGCGGCCCAGCTCGGCAATCGCGGCCAGACCAACTACGCCGCGGCCAAGGCGGCGCTGCACGGCGCCAGCAAGTCACTGGCGCGCGAGATGGCCTCGCGCGGCATCACCGTCAACGTGGTGGCCCCGGGCGTGATCGCCGGGCGCATGGCCGACGCGTCGTTTCCGGCCGAGCGCATCCGCGAGGTGGTGCCGGCGCAGCGCGCGGGCCGGCCCGAGGAAGTCGCCGCGCTGGTCGCGTTTCTGTGTTCGGATGCCGCCGGCTACATCAACGGCCAGGTGATCGGGATCAACGGCGGCATGGCGTAACGTCCGCCGTCGCGCAGGCAGTGAATTCGAGCGGGATACTGTAAGTCCCATCCTCTTCGCCGCTTGCTCGCTGCTCAGGCTACCGCAAACAGGCTCGGCCGCAGTCGCGCGCGGCCGAGGTCATTCATCTCGCGACGCAACTGGTCGCCGCCGTCGCCGGCAGCGCGATCAATGATGGTGGCGGCGAGGCCTTCGAGCCGTTCGACGTTCTGGCGCAGACGCGTGCGCAGGGCATCGTCGTCGAGCACGTCGTGCAGGGTGGCGTTCATGGCGGCGAACCAGGGCAGCTCGTGCTGGTCGAGCAGGGTACGTGGGTTGCGGCCTTGCGAGCATGCATGCCAGCGCCGGAAAAACGGCTGCATGCGTGCGTTGAGTGCCTGGGCGCAGGCGAGCTCGGGAGCCAGTTCGGTGAACAGCGTGGTATCGGTGAGCCGTTGCTGGAACACCAGTTGGCACAGTACGCCCCAGTAGTAGGCGTAATCCCAGATCACCTTGATCGGCAGCACTTCGGCATTGCCCATCAGCGGGTATTGCTGTCGATACAGGCTGAGTGTGCTTTCGTAGAACGAGAAGAACAAGCGCTCGAACAGCCGCGCGTGGGGTGCCAGCGGCTTGCCGGCGCGGTCCAGTGCCAGCAGCTGGCAGACATAGGTATTGCTGA
>JBBQOR010000639.1:0-1981 GCA_038331055.1 Burkholderiales bacterium | reverse complement strand
GCCGGCGTCAGCGGCACGCCGACGGCGCTGGCCGCGGGTGTCGGCGGCCCGGTGCGTCAGGTGGGCATTCTCGACAACTCGATGGCCTCGGTGGTGGCCTTCCAGAACGAGTACAAGAAGCGCTTCAACGACGATTGGTATACAGGCCAGACCTACAACGGCATCGCCCTGCTGGCCGAAGCCATGGCCAAGGCCAAGAGCGTCGACCCCGTGAAGGTGGCCGCGGCGATGAGCGGCATCAAGTTCATGGGCTTCAACGGCGAAGTCGAGATGCGCAAGACCGACCACCAGTTGCAGCAGCCGATGGTGATCAGCGAGTGGCGCAAGGCGACGGCCAAGTTCCCCTATAGCGTGGAGAACACGGGCTTCAACTTCCAGAGCATCAAGGCGATTCCTTCCTTCATCGCCAGCACGCCGACCTCGTGCCAGATGAAGCGTCCCTGATCGCTGACGCGGATTGAGCACCACAGCGCGGCGCCGTCGGCACGGCCCGCGCTGATTCTTTTCCTGCCTCCTGTGACCGCGCCACCCGCTCGATGGATGCTTCGTACTTCCTGATCTCGCTGCTCAACGGCCTGTCGGTCGGGCTGCTGCTGTTCATGCTGGCGTCAGGCCTGACGCTGATCTTCAGCATGATGGGCGTGCTCAACTTCGCCCACGCCAGCTTCTACATGGTCGGCGCCTACGTGGCGTACTCGATCACCCAGGCGGTGGGCTTCTGGTGGGGGCTGCTGCTGGCACCGCCCATCGTCGGTCTGATGGGCGCCGCCTTCGAGCGCTTTGCGTTGCGCAAGGTGCACAAGTTCGGCCATGTGCCCGAGCTGCTGATCACCTTCGGCCTGAGCTACATCCTGCTCGAGCTTGTGCAGCTGGTCTGGGGCCGCTCGGCGATGAACTTCCTGCCGCCCGAGTCGCTGCGCGGCCCGCTTTTCACGATCATCGACCAGCCCGGTGCGCTGTCGGCCGCCTGGGGCACACCGCCCGAGGTCTGCAAGGCGGCAGGTGCCGTATGCACCACGTTCCCGGCTTTCCGCGCCTTCGGCATGGCGGTGGCCGTGCTGATGCTGGTGGCCGTGTGGCTGCTGCTCACGCGCACCCGCATCGGCCTGGTGATCCAGGCCGCGCTGACGCATCCCGAGATGGTCGAGTCGCTCGGCCACAACGTGCCGCGCGTCTTGATGATGGTCTTTGGCGGCGGCACCGCGTTGGCCGCGCTGGCCGGGGTGATCGGCGGCGCGCTGCGCGTGACCGAGCCGTCGATGGCGCTGGCGGTGGGTGCGGTGGTCTTTGCCGTCATCGTGATCGGCGGCATGGGCTCGCTGGCGGGAGCCTTTGTCGCCTCGGTCGGGCTGGGTGTGATCGAGAGCTTTGCCGTCGGCAGCGACCGCTCGATCGCCGACGGACTGACCTGGCTGGGCATGCAGGTGTCGCCCGAGACCTTCGGCTTTGCCGTCTGGAGCGTGAAGATCAGCCAGGTGGCCGCGATCCTGCCCTTCCTGCTGCTGGTGTTGATCCTGATCTTCCGCCCCAAGGGCCTCTTCGGTACCCGGGAAGGCTGATCGATGAACACCGCACGCGCCGCGGCGCAGTACTACCACTTCAAGCCGCTGAACGTCGGCCGCTGGCTGGTCTGGGGGCTCTACGCCCTGATCCTGCTGCTGGCGCCGCTGGCCTGGTCGACCAGCCTGTCGCTGACCATGCTGTCTCAGATGGGCATCGCCATCATTGCCTGCCTGGCCTTCAACATGCTGCTCGGGCATGGCGGCATGCTCAGCTTCGGCCACGCCGTCTACTCGGGCCTGGGCTCGTTCTTCGCCATCCATACGCTGAATCTGGTGTCCAAGGGCCAGCTGGCGCTGCCGGTGAGTGCGATTCCGCTGGTCGCGGGCGTCTTCGGGATGTTGTTCGCCGTGCTGCTGGGCTACGTCACCACGAAGAAGGCCGGCACGCCGTTCGCGATGATCACCCTGGGGGTCGGCGA
>JBBQOR010000638.1:0-1998 GCA_038331055.1 Burkholderiales bacterium | reverse complement strand
CCGGCAGCGTGGCCATCAGCGTCTTGCCCTCGCCGGTGCGCATCTCGGCGATCTTCCCCTCGTGCAGCACCATGCCGCCGATCAGCTGCACGTCGAAGTGGCGCATCCTGAGGCTTCGCTTGCTGCCTTCGCGCGCCACGGCGAACGCCTCGGGCAGCAGCTCGTCGAGCGTGGTGCCCGCCGCCACGCGGGTGCGGAACTCGTCGGTCTTGGCGCGCAGCTCGGCGTCCGACAGCTTCTCGAACTGCGGCTCCAGCGCGTTGATGCGCTCGACCGTGCGGCGGTAGGTCTTCAGCAGGCGCTCGTTGCGGCTGCCGAACAACTGGGTCAGGAAGTTGGGGAACATGCGGAGGTGGTCGGCGGCTCGTGGGCGGGCGGTAGGGTCGGAGTGCGTGGCGGCGGCATCGCAAGCCACCGCGGCAAGCCGCAGTTGGGGGCGCTCCTGCACATCGCAAGAACGCGCGTGGCGTCCGCGCGCAGGGCGCGCAGTTTATCACCCGGGTCGCGGGGTTCTACGCTCAGCGCCGGGGGCTTGCGCCGCGTTGCGCCAACGGCGGCGGCGCCCCGGCCAGGAAGCGCGCCGGGTCTTGCGGCACGCCTTCGACAAGCACCTCGAAGTGCAGGTGCGGCCCGGTCGAGCGGCCCGAGTTGCCCACTTCGGCGATGGTCTGGCCGCGCTTGACCAGGTCACCGGCAGCGACCAGCGCGCGCGACAGATGCGCGTAGCGCGTGCTCAGACCGCCGCCGTGATCGAGCACGACGAGGTGGCCGTACTCCGGGTGCCATTCGATGCCCTGCACGAGCCCGCCGGCCGCAGCACGCACCGGCGTGCCGATATCGGCCGGGAAGTCCAGGCCGGTGTGCAGCGCCGTGCGCCCGGTCAACGGATCTGAGCGAAAACCGAAGCCCGAACCGACCGTCCCTTCCACCGGCGGCGTGCTCGGGCGCAGCAGCGCCTGCAGGCGCGACTCGAAGAGCCGCGACTCGGCCAGCGTGAACAGGTCGGCCTGGCGCGCCGCGGTCTCGTCGAGTTGCTGAAGCGAACGCTCCAACAACTCGAGCGACGGGCTGCCCAGCGGCAGGTACGGGCCACCGCGTCCGCCGCCCGTGACGTTGCGCGGCGCGGTCGCAGGGGCCGCCTCGCTCTTGAGGCCCGCAGGACCGCTGATGCGCTCGGCCGTCAGTTCGATCTTCATCACGCGGGCCTGCATCTCCCCCACCTTGTGCGCCATCGCCTCGAGGTTCTCGCGCATGAAGCGGTCGCGCTGCGCGATCTCGTCACGCACCACCAGATGCACGACCTGGCTGACCAACGGCCAGCCTTCGCGCGCGGCTTTCAGAAAGACGAAGTGGTACACCGTGCCCGACAACATCAGCAGCGCGGACAGCAGCAGCACGGCGACGAGGGCCATCTGCAGCCAGCCGAACTGCAGCAAGCGGGTGCGCATGCCCTTGCTGTCGGTGATGAGCAGTTGCATCGACGAGGTCTCCAGACGGTGTTGTGCCGGCGGGCGCTGCGCGGGGCGGCAGCGGTCGCTGCCTGGCTCGGCGGCAGCGAGGCGCGGATGCTACGCTGCAGCCACCTGTTGCCACACTCCGGGCCGACCCGGCACCGCACCTTCCCATGAACCGTCAGGCCCCACCACGAGGCGCGACGCCGCTGTCCCAGGCGATGGCGGCCAGCGAACCGCTGGCCCTGCTGCTGAAACGCCTGCGGCAGTCACAAGACTGCCTGGCGGACATCGCTCCGCTGCTGCCCGCCGGCCTGCGAGCGCAGGTCCAGCCCGGCCCGCTGGAGGACGGCAGCTGGTGCATGCTGGTCGACAGCGGCGCGGCCGCGGCCAAACTGCGCCAGATGCTGCCCAGCCTGCAGGCCAGGCTGCAGGAGCGGGGTCGCGCGGTGACGACGATCCGGGTCCGTGTTCAGCGCCCTGCGGCACTGCGCTGACATCGGTCGGTCAATGGTGCCGGCTGTCCGAATCGAACGGACGACCTTCC
>JBBQOR010000637.1:0-2001 GCA_038331055.1 Burkholderiales bacterium | reverse complement strand
GCGCGCTGCCCACCGGCATCTTCAGCCATGCACCGGTGGAGGCGCATCTGCGCCGCGTGCTTTCGGCCGCGGGGCGCAGCAACGACTTCCGCCGCCTGTCCCGACGACTGGTCATTGTGGCTACCGATCTGGACAGCGGCGCTTCGGCGCCATTCGGCCAGCCGGGGCTCGACGACGTGCCGATCTCGCTGGCCGTGGCCGCCAGCGCCGCGCTGCCCGGGCTGTTCCCGCCGGTGCCGATCGGCGGGCGCTGGTATGTGGACGGCGCGCTGAAGAAGACGCTGCACGCCAGCGTGCTGCTGGACATGGGGCTGGACCTGGTGTTGTGCCTGAACCCGCTGGTGCCCTTCGACGCCACGCACCAGTCACGCGACCCTCTGCGGGCAGCCGGCGAAGGCCGCATCCCGCATCTGGTGGACGGCGGCCTGCCGGTGGTGCTGAGCCAGACCTTTCGTTCGCTCATCCACTCGCGGCTGGAGCTGGGCCTTCGCGGCTACCGGACGAGCCATCCGAAGACCGACCTGCTGCTCTTCGAGCCCGACCACCACGACCCCGCGATGTTCCTCGCCAATACCTTCGGCTACCGCCAGCGGCGGCTGCTGGCCGAGCATGCCTACCAGCGCACACGTGCCGACCTGCGGGCGCGCCGCGCCACGCTGGGACGCACGCTGGCGCGCCATGGCATCACCCTGGACAACGAGGCGCTGGACGACCCCCGGCGCGTCCTGGTCGGGCGCCGCGCCCCGGCGCGCACGCGGGTGGCGCGGACGCTGAAACGGCTGGACGAGGTGCTCGACGATCTGGAGCGGGCGGTGACGCTGGCGCTGGCGGCGTCGGATCGCGAAAGTCGCCGCGACGGCGTCAGACCGCGACGCGCCTGAAGCCGAACATACTCACTACAACGCCTTCAGCCCGGCGCCGGCCGCAGCGCCTGCTGCACATGCAGGAGCAGACCGTCGCAGGCGTCTTCGACCAGATCGAGCACCTGCTCGAAGCCCTGCGGGCCGCCGTAGTACGGGTCGGGCACCTCGTCGACGCCCGGGTGGCGGCGCGCAAACACGGTCAACCGGCACAGCTTGTGCTGATGCTCCGGCGGGCAACGCGCACGCGCGTTGGCCTCGTTGTCGGCGTCCATCAGCACGATCAGGTCGGCGCGCGCGAAGTCGGCCGCCGTCAGCCCGCGTGCGCGCAGGTCCGACAGATCAACGCCGCGCGCCTGAGCATGGCGAATCGCCCGTGCATCGGGCCGCTCGCCGACATGCAGGCCACTGGTGCCGGCCGACTCGACGCCGACGCGTGCGGCCAGCCCGGCCTGGCGCAGACGGTGGCGGAACACACCATGCGCCGTGGGGCTGCGGCAGATGTTGCCCATGCAGACGAAGACCACGGTGTACTCGGGCGGTCGGGCAGCGCGCAGCCAGCGGCGCAGGTTCAGACCCGTGGCCATGCTCAGGACGT
Source organism: Burkholderiales bacterium (assembly GCA_038331055.1). Classification (GTDB taxonomy): domain Bacteria; phylum Pseudomonadota; class Gammaproteobacteria; order Burkholderiales; family Burkholderiaceae_C; genus Rubrivivax. The sequence continues at coordinate 543 of JBBQOR010000637.1, read as the reverse complement.
CCAGGGGACCGGAAAGGCCCAGAACAGGCTGCCGACGTAGACCAGATAGCGCAGGAACTTGCCGATCGCCATGTACATCACACAAGGCCAGAACGGCAACCGCAACCAGCCGGCCACGGCGCACAAAGGATCGCCGACGAAGGGCAGCCACGAGAGCAGGCAGGCCGGCGGCCCGAAGCGCCGCAGCCACTCCAGCGCGCGCTGCTGGGTGGGCTTGTGCTGCGTGACGCGCTCGTAGGCGGCTTCGGCACCCAGGCCCATCCAGTAGCTGATGGCGCCGCCGGCCGTGTTGCCTGCCGTGGCCACCAGCAGCGCGGGCCAGAACAACTCGGGGTTGAGCTTCACCAACCCGAACACCACCGGCACGCTGGCCATCGGCAACAGCGTGGCCGACACCAGCGAGACCACGAAGACGGTGAGCAGACCGTACTGCGGCAACGCCAGCGCGGTGAGCATCGATTGCAGCCAGGCTTCCATGGCATCGATTATCGGCACCGTCGGCAGCCGTCAGCGGCCGTCCGCTGATGTCGGCGCAGACCACGT
>JBBQOR010000636.1:0-2003 GCA_038331055.1 Burkholderiales bacterium | reverse complement strand
CAGCGCCATGAGCTCCGACGTGTATCAGGACCTGTTCGACGAAGGCAGCTTCACCGGCAAGGGCCTGCTGCATGTCGCCGCGGTACACGCCGTGCTGGCCGGCCGTCTGCCCGAAGACCAGGTGCTCAGCCACGACCTGCTCGAAGGCTGCATCGCCCGCTGCGGCAGTGTCAGCGACGTGGCCTTGATCGAAGGCGCGCCGGCCCACGCCGACGTCGCCGCATCGCGTACCCACCGATGGACGCGGGGCGACTGGCAACTGCTGCCACTGCTGCAGCACGCCAGCCGCTATGGCCTGCGTGCCATCGACCGCTGGAAGCTGCTGGACAACCTGCGCCGCTCGCTGGTGGCGCCGGCGGCACTGGCGCTATTGTTGATCTGCCTGGCCGGCGGCCCGATCTCGCCGTGGGCGGCATTGGCGCTCGCGGCCGCCGCCTTCAGCGCCGGGCCGCTGGTGGGGGCCATTGCCGGCCTGGCACCGAGCCGGGACGACCTGGGCCTGCGTCACTTCGCACGCCAGGCCCTGGGGGAGTTGCTGCGCGCCACGGCCGGGCTGGCGTGGCATATCGCGCTGTGGTGGCGTCAGTCGCTGCTGCTCGTCGACGCCATGGTGCGTGCGCTTTGGCGCAGCATCGTCAGCCGTCGCGGCCTGCTGCAATGGACCACGGCCGCGGCAGCCGAAGGCGCCGCGGCGCAGGGCGGCTGGGCGCTGCTGCGGCTGCATGCGCGCTTGTCGCTGGGCGCGCTGGCGCTGGGTGTTGCCTTGTGGGCGCTCGCCACACCCGTGCCCGCACTGGCGCTGATGTTGTGCACGGCCTGGGCGCTCACGCCGCTGTGGATCGCCTGGGCGAGCCGCGCGCCGCGGCCCGCAAGACCTCTGAACGCTGATGACCAGGCCTATCTGCTGCAGCTGGCCCGTGACACCTGGGGCTGGTTCGAGCGGCATGTGAATGCCTCCACCCACCACTTGCCGCCCGACAACGTGCAGACGCTGCCGCGCACCATGGTGGCCCAGCGCACCTCGCCCACCAACATCGGTCTTTATCTGCTGTCTCTGGCCTGCGCGCGCGGCTTCGGCTGGGTCAGCAGCGCGCAGATGGCCCAACGTTTGCAGGACACGCTCGACACGATGGACCAGTTGCCGCGCGAACGCGGTCACTTCATGAACTGGATCGACCTCCAGTCCCTGCAAACGCTGCCGCCCGCTTACGTGTCGGCGGTGGACAGCGGCAACCTGTGCGGCCACCTGCTGGCGGTGGCCGTGGCCTGCGAAGAACATGTCGAAGATGCGCCGTTGCAAGCCCATCTGACCCAGCTGGCCCGGCGCTGCCGGCAACTGGCCGAGGCGGCCGACTTCGGTTTCCTGTACGACCCCCGCCGGCGGCTGCTGCACATCGGCTGGCGCGTGTCACCCGGTAGCGGCCAGGCGCAGCTTGATCAAAGCCATTACGACCTGCTGGCCTCCGAGGCCCGGCTGGCCAGCCTTTGGGCGATTGCAAAGGGAGACGTGCCGGCCGCGCACTGGGCCGCGCTGGGCCGGCCCTTCCAGGCCACGGTGCGCGAGGTGGGATTGCGTTCCTGGTCAGGCTCGATGTTCGAGTACCTGATGCCCACCCTGGTGCTGGACGAACCCACCGGCAGCGCTTTGGGGAGCGCCGGCAGGATGGCGGTGCAGGAGCAACGCGCTTACGCCGAGCTGCACCGGGTGCCCTGGGGCGTGAGCGAGTCGGCCTACGCTGCGGCCGACCACACCCTGGCCTACCAATACGCGCCGCAGGGCGTGCCACGACTGGCCTTGCGCCGCACGCCGCCCGATGAACGCGTGGTCGCGCCCTACGCCAGCGCTCTGGCCGCGCAGTTGCAGCCGCACGCGGCGGTGGCCAACCTGCGCCGGCTGCAAGCGTTGCAGGCGCGGGGAAGCTGGGGCTTCATCGAGGCGCTGGACTTCACCGTCAGCCGCCAGCCAGAAGCGGCCGCCGGTGTATCACCACCGGGCAACACCA
>JBBQOR010000635.1:0-2011 GCA_038331055.1 Burkholderiales bacterium | reverse complement strand
ATGCAGCCAGGCCAGCAAGGGGCGGCGCCAACCCTGGGCCGAAGCGGTGTCGGCAGCCACTGCATAGAGGGCAGGGTCGGCGCGACCGCTGCGCAGCAGCACGCCGGCCGCCACCAGTCGCGACAGCGGGTCCTTGATGCTGGCGATGGCCGCTGTACCCGCACTGCCCAGCGCCATGTCGCGTTGCGCGGCGGGTAGCAAGGCTGCATCCGTTGCCGTGGCCCGGCCCGCCAGATAGCTGGCATAAGCGCGCTCGCCAGGGCTCGCGTCTCGCTTCAATGCTGCAAATGCGGGGCAGTCGTCGAACTCGAGGCTGGCCACGCGCGCCGCGCAGCGCGTCAGCTCGGCGCGCGCCAGCAGGTCGGCGCGGCCCGTGCGCGCAAGTTCTGCCCGAGCGCGTGCGAACTCGGCCTGCTCGACGCGGCTGTTGCCGCTCAAATAGGCCTCTGTCGCGCGCTCCAGCGAGGCCTTGGCATTCATCTGCCAGTCGGGCGGCGGCGGGCCGCCGGCGCAGCCCGCCAGCAGGATGGGTAAAACAAGGCGGCCAATGAAGCGCCGCGCAGCGGCGGCCTTGGGGGCGTTCATCATGGCAGCTTGATCTCCGTGTCGCGCGCGAACGGCCAGCGGCGATTCACCTCGTTGACCAGCTGCTCGACCTTGCGCAGGCTGGCCTCGACCTCGGCGCGCAGCGTGCCCAGGTCAAGCGTGGCTTCACGCGTGTTGCTGGCAATGCCTTGCGCCTCGACCAGCACCGCGTCGACCTTCTTCAGGCTGCTGCGTGCCTCGGCCAGCAAGGCGTTGAGTTGCTGTACCGTGGCCCGGCTATCCGTCAACAGGCCGCGCTCGCCGAACACCTGGGTGTCGGCCTTGGCGAGCAGCCCATCGGTCTTCAGGGCCAGACCGTCGATCCTTGCCAGCAGCGCGTTGGTGCGGTCCAGCGTGGTGATGATCTTGGCGGCGTCGACCTCGTTGCCCATCAACGCGCCCAGCGCGCCGTGCGGACCGTTGAGTCTTGCGGTGGTGGTCTGGAGGTTGCGCAGGCTCATGTTCAACGGCGCGTCGTCGGCAGTCATCGCGCCGAGCTTGGTCAGTAGTTCACGCACGGCCGTCATCAGGCGCGGAATCTCGGCCGAAGCGTCGCCGCTCAAGACCTTGCGCACGGCGCCATCGGGCAGCGGCGGGTCGCTCAGGATGCCGCTGAAGGCGCGCAGGCGTGGCCCGCCGACCAAGCCGCTCTCCATCGTGAATACGCTGGAAACGCGCAGCCAGCGCGCGTCCTTGACCGGCACGTAAATGATGATGCGCGCATTGCCCTCTTCTGACAGTTCGATGCGATTCACCCGACCGATGGGGAAGCCGGCAAAGCTCAGGTCCATGCCCACGTCAACTCCCTCGGCCTGGTCGGCCACCAGCACCAGCGTTTGCGTGCGCTCGAAGGCGCCGCGCGCGTACAAGATGAAGACTGCGGTGGCCGCAAGCAGCAGCAGCACGCCCAGCAGCAACAGCCGCGCCTTCAGGTCGAGGTTCGCGACAGGCGGTGCATCGCTGGGGGTAAGGGAGTCGGTTTCCATGGCTCAATAGTAATTGCCCACCAGGGACAGCAGTTCGATCAGCAGCACCACCGCCAGCAACCGGGCCAGGCGGCTGAGATCGGCGCCGGCTGCGCCTTCGCGGGCGCCCGGCAGCATCGGGATGACGGCTACCGCCAGACTCAGGAACAGCGTCTTCAGACCGAAGATCAGCACGATCACCGGGCCGAACACATGGCCGACGCCGCGCACAAATCCGGGCAGTCCCCAGGTCGTGAATCCGTATACCGAAAAATAGGTCAGCGCCAGCGCGATTGTCGCGCTGAGCAGGGTCAGCGAGATCGCCGCGAACATGCCGGCCAGCGCGCGCGGCAGCACCGTGTCGCGCAGCGGGTCCAGCCCCTGCGCTGACGGCGCTTTGTGCAGCCCTTGCGCGCGCATCAAGCGCACTTGCTCGGCAGCGGGCATCGTGTAACGCACGG
>JBBQOR010000634.1:0-2019 GCA_038331055.1 Burkholderiales bacterium | reverse complement strand
GCGCCCGCACCTCGACCTCGCGTGAGCCTTCGGCCTGCCCCACCACCTCGATCAGCACCGGCACCGTCTGCGCCGATACGCTGCGCGCCGTCACCGGCATCGCCGGCGGCCGCCCGCCCGCACCACCCGGTCCCCCCGTGGGTGCGCCGGGCGGTGTCTGTGCACGCTGGCAGCCCGCCAGCATCAGCAGCATGAGCAGCGCGGCCGCCCGGAGTGGGCGCGCGATTCGGGGCAAAGTGGGGGTCATGGGTTCGGTGCGCTCAGGCGGTCGGGCCGGGCCATGACGGCCGAGAATGCGGCGTTGGCCCTGGCCAACCGGCGGCAGCGGTGCGACACGCAGGCGTCGTCGGTCATCCTGATTCAGTGGAGGGCTTTCAGATGACTACCTCTGACGAAGCGCTGACCGCAAGACCGGGCGGCGCTGCTTGAGCGCAGTGCAAAATCCGCCGATGAAGCCCCCCAAACGCCTGCAGCCGCTGCTCGACGAAGGCCTGATCGATGACGTGCTGCGCCAGCTCAAGAGCGGCAAGGAGGCCGATGTGTACGTGGTGCGCTGCGGCCAGGACATTCGCTGCGCCAAGATCTACAAGGAAGCCACGCAACGCAGCTTTCGCCAGGCGGTGGACTACACCGAGAACCGCAAGGTGAAGAACTCGCGCCAGCAGCGCGCAATGGCCAAGGGCACCCGCTACGGCCGCCAGCAGCAAGAGGCCGCCTGGCAGAGCGCAGAGGTAGATGCCCTGTACCGGCTGGCAGCAGCCGGCGTGCGCGTGCCGCGGCCTTACAACTTCCACGACGGCGTGCTGCTGATGGAACTGGTCGTCGATGCGGACGGCAGCGCCGCGCCGCGGCTGAACGACCTGCACTTCGATGAGCACGAAGCGCTGACGCTGCACACGACGCTGATGGCCGACGTGGTGCGCATGCTCTGCGCTGGCGTGGTGCACGGTGACCTGTCGGAGTTCAACATCCTGCTGGCCGCCGACGGCCCGGTGATCATCGACCTGCCGCAGGCGGTGGACGCTGCGGGCAACAACCACGCCCCGCGCATGCTGATGCGCGATGTCGACAACCTGCGTCAGTTCTTCGGTCGCAGCGCGCCAGAACTGCTCGCCACACAGTACGGCCCGGAGATCTGGTCGCTCTATGCCGGCGGCCGGCTGCATCCGGATGCCGTGCTCACCGGTCGCTGGACGCAGCAGCCCGGCGCGGTGGACCTGCAAGGCTTGCTGCGCGAGATCGAGGACGCACGACTCGAGAATCAGGAGCGGCTGCTGCGCGTGGCCTGAACCCGGTGATGACCGACCCAACGCGTCTGCACAGCCCGGCCGCCGAGCGCAATCGCGGGCCGATCCTGGAACAGTTGCTGCGCCTGCTGCCGCCCGCCGGGCTGATGCTCGAGGTGGCCAGCGGCAGCGGGCAGCACGCAGCGCATTTCGCCAGCGGCCTGCCCGGCTGGCGCTGGCAACCCAGCGAAGGCGACCCCACAGCGTTGGCGTCGATCGACGCCTGGTGTGCGGGCATCGCCGGCGTGCATCCGGCGATCGATCTGGACGTCATGGCGGCCGACTGGGTCGGGGTGCCGAAGCCGGTGGACGCCATCTTCTGCGCCAACCTGATCCACATCTCGCCCTGGCCCTGCACGCTGGCGCTGCTGCGCGGCACGCAGCGCCATCTCGGCGCCCACGGCCTGCTGATCACCTACGGCCCCTACCTGCAGGACGACGTGCACACAGCGTCCGGCAACCTGGCCTTCGACCAAGACCTGCGCCAGCGCAATCCGGCATGGGGTCTGCGCCGGCTGTCCGCGCTGACCCACGCCGCCGCAGCCGTTGGGCTGGCACTGAAGGAATGGGTGTCGATGCCCGCCAACAATCTGCTGCTGGTCTTCGCCGGCACGGGCTTGCCAGACCCGGAATGAAACGCGGGCCCATAACGGCCCGCGTTATTTTATACGCTTAGGCGGAGTCGGGGGGATTCAAACCCTCGATGCCGTTTTTGCACAAACACCCATAGCAC
>JBBQOR010000633.1:0-2021 GCA_038331055.1 Burkholderiales bacterium | reverse complement strand
AACAGCCTGCGCATGGCCGCGGGCACGGCCGTGTTCGGCACCGCGCTGGTCTTCTTCGGCGCCTACCTGTCGGAGAAGATGCGCGCCGCGCCGGTCCTGCGCGGCGCGGTGCAACTGCTGGCCCTGCTGCCGATGGCCGTGCCCGGGCTGGTGCTGGGGCTGGCCTACATCTTCTTCTTCAACGCGCCGGCCAACCCGCTGTCGGGCCTGTACCAGACGATGACGCTGCTCACACTCTGCACCATCGTGCACTTCTACACCACCGGCCACCTGACGGCGAGCACCGCGCTGAAGTCGCTCGACCCGGAGTTCGAGGCCGTCTCGGCCTCGCTCAAGGTGCCCTGGTGGACCACGCTGCGGCGGGTGACGCTGCCGCTGTGCACGCCCGCGCTGCTGGATGTGGCGCGCTACTTCTTCGTCAACGCGATGACCACCATCTCGGCTGTGGTGTTTCTCTACTCGCCGCAGACCAAGGTCGCCTCGATCGCCATCCTGAACCTCGACGAAGCCGGCGAGACCGGCGCTGCGGCCGCGATGGCGGTGCTGATCGCCGCAGCGTGTACCGTTGCCACGTTGATCTTCTGGGCGCTCGGCCGCGTGGTCGAACGCCGAACCCAGGCCTGGAAACAAGGATGAACCGATGGACCGCGACCGCATCCTGCTCACGCCGGGCCCGCTGACCACCACGCTGCGCACCAAGCTGGCCATGCTCAAGGATTGGGGCTCGTGGGACAGTGACTTCATCGCCGTCACCGCCAAGGTGCGCGCCGCTCTGCTGGAGATCGCGCACGGGCAAGACAGCCATGTCGTCGTGCCCTTGCAGGGCAGCGGCACCTTCAGCGTCGAGGCCGCTGTGGCGACCGTGGTGCCGCGCGACGGCCATCTGCTGGTGCTGGACAACGGCGCCTATTGCAAGCGCGCCGCCAAACTGGCAGACCTGATGGGCCGGCGCACCAGCGTGATGAGCTTTGCCGAGCACGAACCCGTCTCGCCCGCGGCGCTGGATGCCCGGCTGCGCGCGGTGGGCAGCATCAGCCATGTGGTGCTGATCCACTGCGAGACCGGCACCGGCGTGGAGAACCCGCTGGCCGAGGTGGCCGCAGTCTGCGCGCAGCACGGCAAGGGCCTGATCGTCGACGCGATGAGCAGCTTCGCCGCGCTGCCCATCGACGCGCGCAGCATGCGCTTCGATGCGCTGGTGGCGGCCAGCGGCAAGTGCCTGGAGGGCGTGCCCGGAATGGGATTCGTGTTCATCCGCAACGAGGTGCTTTCCGGCTGCGCCGGCCGCAGCCAGAGCCTGGCGATGGACCTGCACGACCAGAGCAGCTACATGGAGCGCACCGGGCAGTGGCGCTTCACGCCGCCCACGCATGTGCTGGCGGCGCTGGACGAGGCCGTGGCCCAGTTCATCGAAGAGGGCGGCCAACCGGCCCGGCTGGCGCGCTACCAGCACAACGCGCAGGTGTTGATCGACGGCATGCAGGCGCTGGGCATGCGGCCCTTTCTCGAGCGCGCGGTGCAGGCGCCGATCATCCTCACCTTCCACGCACCCGAGCACCCTGGATACGACTTCAAGCGTTTTTACGCCGCCGTGAAGGCGCGCGGCTTCCTGCTCTACCCGGGCAAGCTGACCGAGGTGGAGACCTTCCGCGTCGGTTGCATCGGCGCCATCGGCGCGAACGAGATGCGCCAGGCCGTCCACGCGGTGGCCGAGGCGATGGACGAACTCGGACTCAGGAGCTGACGCGATGGCCAGGACGAAATCCACCCGGGCCGCCGAGGCCGCAGAACACCCGGCCGCCGAGGCCGTCGAGCACCCCGCCGTGGCGGCCGTGCGCGCGAGCAATGCTACCAAAGTGAAAGTCGCAGTCAGCGACATCGACGGCATCCTGCGCGGAATTTTGCTACACCGCGCAACGTTCCTCGCCACGATGCAGCCGATTCCCAAGGGTTGCTTCGGCTTATGGGAGGTGGTGCTGGGGTGGGACGCACACCACCACATCGCAGATGCCGAAGCCACC
>JBBQOR010000632.1:0-2023 GCA_038331055.1 Burkholderiales bacterium | reverse complement strand
CAGGCGCTGATGGAGCGTGCGCTGCAGGCCGGCCATGCCGTGATGCTGCTCGATACTCTGGACGACATGGAAACCGCCCGCGGTCTCTACAGCGCACTCGGCTTCGAGGAGGTGCCGCCCTACTACTTCAACCCGATCCCGGGCGCACACTACCTGAAGGCAGCGCTGGGTGAGGCCTCGACCCGCTGGTGAGGCCCCCGGCCGCGCCCCTGAACTGAACCTGCGGCGCTGTTGCCGCGTGACCGTCCCAGAACAAGGTTGTCCCGCATGAGTCTTCCGAACGAGCTGCAACTGAGCGCCGGCGCACTGCGTCTGGTCCTGCGCCCCGATCTGGGCGGCGCCATCGCCGGTCTGTGGCATGACACCCTGGCGGTGCTGCGCAGCAGTGATCCGTCGGCTCTGACGGCGTCGCGCCAGTCGGGCTGCTATCCGCTGGTGCCCTACTCCAACCGGCTCGGCTACCGGCACTTCCGCTTCCACGGGCATGAGTACACCACTGCCCCGAACTTCGACGACAACCCGCACTCGGTGCACGGCGTCGGCTGGCTGAGGCCCTGGGCGGTGCAGACCAACGCCGCCGACCATGCCGAGCTGGTCTATCGGCATACGCCCGACGAAGACTGGCCCTTCGCCTTCGAGTGCGAACAGCGCTTCGTGCTGACACCCGATGCGCTGGAGGTGCATGCCTGCTTCACCAACACCGCCACGCTGGCGCAGCCGGCCGGCCTGGGCTGGCACCCGTACTTTCCCAAGCGCGCGCGCAGCCGGCTGCACATCGAACTCTCAGACCGCTGGGAGAGCGACGCCACCGGCCTGCCGACGCGCCGCGTGCCGCAGCCGGGCATCGACGGCGACATCGCGCACATGGACTTCGACCACTGCTTCGAGGGCTGGAGCGGTGCCGCCCGGCTGCGCGACGAGCGGCTCTCGCTGCGCCTGAGCTCCTCGCTGCCTTACCTGGTGGTCTACACGCCGCCGCAGAAGGACTACTTCTGCGTCGAGCCCGTGAGCCACGTCAGCAACGCCATCCACATGGCCGAGCCGGCGCAACATGGTCTGCGCACGCTGATGCCCGGTCAGCGCTTCGAGGCCTGGATGCGGCTGGAGGTGAGCACCGCATGACGGTGGTCAGCTGCTCCGTCGAGGCGCTGCCGCTGCCGCCAGGCACGCCGCCGGCACTGCTCGGCGAGTCGCCCTTCTGGCACCCGGACGAAGCCGCGCTGTACTGGTGCGACATCCCCGGCCGCGGCCTGCACCGCTGGCATCCGGCCAGCGCTGTCCACACCCACTGGCCGCTCGACAGCGAACCCGGCTGCGCCGCGCCACTGCCCGGCGGGCAGCTCTTGCTGGCGATGCGTGACGGGCTGTTCCGTTTCGACCCCCGCAAAGGCGAGCGCACGCAGCTGGCGGCCGCACCCTATGCGCCAGAGCACCTGCGCTTCAACGACGGCAAGGCCGACGCCGCGGGCCGCCTGTGGGTGGGCACGATCGACGAGCAGCGCGGCAACGCCGCCGCGCTGTACCGCTGGGACGGGCCGAGTGCGGTGCGCATCGCCGGCGACATCGGCACCAGCAACGGCCTGGCCTGGAGCCCCGACGGCCGCACGCTGTACTGGGCCGACACGCGCGCCCACGTGGTGCGCGCCTTCGACTTCGACATCTTCACCGGCAGCCTGTCGCGCGGCCGCGTGTTTGCGCAGTTCGCGCCGCGCGCCGAAGCGCAGCCGCTGCAGGGCCCCGGTGCCTATGGCGGCCGGCCCGATGGCGCCGCGGTCGACTGCGAGGGCGCCTACTGGGTGGCGATGTACGAAGGCAGCCGCCTCGTGCGGCTGGGCAGTGACGGCCGCGAACTCCAAAGCGTGATGCTGCCGGTGTGCTGCCCGACGATGCCCTGCTTCGGCGACGCCGACCTGCGCACGCTGTACATCACCACCGCACGTCAGGGCCGCCCGGCGGCCGAGCTGGCGGCGCAGCCGCTGGCCGGCTGCGTGCTGCGGCTGCGCGTGGCGATGCCCGGGCTGCC
>JBBQOR010000631.1:0-2029 GCA_038331055.1 Burkholderiales bacterium | reverse complement strand
TGCTGGGCTGCGCCGAGCGTGAACTGCGCGAGGAGACCGGCTACAGCGCCGCTGAGTGGGCGCTCGGCGGCGTGATGCACAACGCGCCGGCCTATGCCACCGAGATCATCCACCTTGTCTTCGCGCGCGGCCTTCGCGCCGGGCCGACGCAGCTGGACGAGGGCGAATTCATCGAACTCGCCTGTGTCGATGAGGCCGAACTCGAGCGCCTGAGCGCCAGCGGGGGCATCACCGACGTGAAGACGCTGGTTGCGGCGCTGTGGCTTTCACAATGGCGCCGCGGCTTGCGCGCGCTGCACTGGGCGCCGATGTCTATGATGCGCCGATGAAGGTGCTCGATCTGCGCTGTGCCAACGGCCACGGCTTCGAAGGCTGGTTCGGCTCGGAGGAGGAGTTCGTCGACCAGAACGAGCGACAGGCTATCGAGTGCCCGCTGTGCGCCGACCGCGCGATGACCCGGCTGCCCAGCGCGCCGCGCCTGAACCTGTCGGGCGCGCGCGAGCCCGTGCAGCCCGTGCCTGCGGCGGCGCCGACCACCGCGGTCAGCGCGCCTGCCGACCTGCAGGTGCAGTGGATGAAAGCGATGCGCCACCTGATCGAGAACACCGAGGACGTGGGCGAGCGCTTCACCGAGGAAGCCCGCCGTATCCACTATGAAGAGTCGCCCGCGCGCGGCATCCGTGGCCAGGCCAGTGCCGAGCAGCGCCTTGCATTGCGCGAAGAGGGCATCGAGGTGATGGCGCTGACCCTGCCGCGGCTGCTCGACGGGCCGCTTCAGTAGCGGGTGGTTCAAGCACCCAGGTTGCGTCAGAGCACGCGGCCCGGGTTCAGGCGGCCATGCGGGTCGAGGGCCTGCTTGATCTGCCGCATCAAGGCCAGCGCCACCGGCGACTTGCGCGCGGCGAGTTCCTCGCGCTTGAGTTCGCCGATGCCGTGTTCGGCCGAGATCGAGCCGCCATGCGCGCTGACGGCGTCGTAGACCAACGCATTCACCGCAGACTCGTGTTCGGCCAGGAAGGCCTCCGCGGGCGTGCCCTCAGGCGCCTGCACGTTGTAGTGAAGGTTGCCGTCACCCAGGTGGCCGAAATCCACCAGCCCGACGCCCGGGAAGGCGCGCACCAGCGCGGCGTCGGTGGCTTCGACGAAGCCGGGGATCGACGAGACCGGCAGCGAGATGTCGTGCTTGATGTTCGGCCCCTGTTCGGCCTGCGCCAGCGGGATCGACTCGCGCAGGTGCCACAGCGCGGCAGCCTGCGTCATGCTCTCGGCCAGCACGGCGTCATCGATGCAGCCGTCGGCGAGCGCCTGTTCGAGCAGCCGCTCGAAGCGCGCGCGCGCGCTGGCGGCATCGTCGCTGTCGCTGTGCTGCAGCAGCACTGTCCATGGCGCACCGGGCAGCGGCTGCCGCAGGTTGGGGAAGTGCCGCGCGACCAGGTCAAGCGACAGCCGGTTCATCACCTCGAAGCCCGTGAGTCCCGAGCCCAGCCGCTGGCGCGCCAGGTTCAGCAGCGCCACGCACTGTGTCAGCCCTGCGCAGGCAGCCAATGCGGTGGTGATGGCAGCAGGCTGCGGCTGCAGCGCCAGCGTGGCGGCGGTGATCACGCCCAGCGTGCCTTCGCTGCCGATGAACAGGTCGCGCAGGTCGTAGCCGGTGTTGTCCTTGCGCAGGCCCGACAGGCCGTCCCAGACCTCGCCCTCGGCCGTCACCACCTCCAGGCCCAGGCAGAGCTGGCGCGCGTTGCCCCAGCGCAGCACCTGGGTGCCCCCGGCGTTGGTGGCCAGGTTGCCGCCGATGGTGCAGCTGCCCTCGGCCGCCAGGCTCAAGGGGAACAGCAGGCCGACCTCGGCCGCGGCCTCCTGCACCGCCTGCAGCACGCAGCCGGCCTCGGCCGTGATCGCCAGGTTGGCGGCGTCGACCTGGCGGATTCGGTTCAGTCGCTGCAGGCTCAGAAGCACCTGCGTACCGCTGGCATCAGGCACGCCACCGCCCACCAGGCCGGTGTTGCCCCCTTGCGGCACCAGCGACAGG
>JBBQOR010000630.1:0-2032 GCA_038331055.1 Burkholderiales bacterium | reverse complement strand
GTGCCGCCCGAGCGCATCGTCGACTACCTGACGCTGATCGGCGATGCGGTGGACAACGTGCCCGGCGTTGACAAGGTCGGGCCGAAGACCGCCGTCAGGTGGATCGAGGAACATGGCTCGCTGGACGGCGTGGTGGCGGCGGCCGCGACGATCAAAGGCGCGGCCGGCGAAAACCTGCGGCGCGCGCTGGACTGGCTGCCGATGGGACGCAAGCTGATCACCGTGGTGACCGACTGCGACCTGGGTCGCCACATCGAGGGCTGGCCGGCGCTGCACGCGCTGGCGCTGCGGCCGGTGGACAAGACGAAGTTGCTCGACTTCTATCAGCGTTTCGGTTTTCGCAGTTGGGGTCGTGAACTGCAGGGGGCTGCGGGCGCCCAGCCGGCGCCGTTGCCGGCAGCCGGGGCCGCGCCGCCAGCAGACCGCCCGCTGCTGGCGCATGAGTACGAAACCATCACCACACCCGAGCGGCTTCAGCACTGGATCGAGCGCCTGCGCGCCGCGCCGCTGTGCGCGCTCGACACCGAGACCGACTCGCTGGACGCGATGCGCGCGCGCATCGTCGGCATCAGCTTTGCCGTCGAGCCGGGTCGCGCCGCGTATGTGCCGCTGGCGCACGACTACCCCGGCGCGCCGGTGCAACTGGCGGCGGCCGATGTGCTGGCCGCACTGCGCCCGTGGCTGCGGGACGCCGCCGCGCTGAAGGTGGGGCAGAACATCAAGTACGACCTGCACGTGCTGGCCAATCACGGCGTGGCCGTGCGCGGCCTGGTGCACGACACGATGCTGCAGAGCTATGTGCTGGAGGCGCACCTGCCGCACGGCCTGTCCAAGCTGGCCGAACGCCACCTCGGCCGCAAGGGGCTGGAGTACGAGGATCTGTGCGGCAAGGGCGCCAGCCAGATCGGCTTCAGCCAGGTCGACGTCGAGCGTGCCACCACCTACTCGGGCGAAGACAGCGAGATGACGCTGCAGCTGCACGGCACGCTGTGGCCTGCGCTGCAGGCCGCGCCGCGGCTGGGCGCGCTGTACAGCGACATCGAGATCCCGGTGGCGCACATCCTGCAGCGCATCGAGCGCCACGGCGTGCTGATCGACGCCGCCGTGCTGGCGCGCCAGAGTCAGCAACTGGCCGAGCGCATGGCGGCGCTGGAGCAGCAGGCCTACTCGATCGCCGGCCAGCCTTTCAACCTCGGCAGCCCCAAGCAGATCGGTGAGATCCTGTTCGGCAAGCTCGGCCTGCCGGTGAAGAAGAAGACCGCCAGCGGCGCGCCGTCGACCGACGAAGAGGTGCTCGAAGCCCTGGCCGCCGACTACCCGCTGCCCGCGCGCATCCTCGAGCACCGAAGCCTGGCCAAGCTCAAGGGCACCTACACCGACAAGCTGCCGCAGATGGTCAACCCGGACACCGGCCGCGTGCACACCAATTACGCGCAGGCGGTGGCGGTGACGGGGCGGCTGTCCAGCAACGAGCCCAACCTGCAGAACATCCCGATCCGCACGCCCGAGGGCCGGCGCGTGCGCGAAGCCTTCATCGCGCCGCCCGGGCACTTGATCCTGTCGGCCGACTACAGCCAGATCGAGCTGCGCCTGATGGCCCACATCAGTGGCGACGAGGCGATGACACGCGCCTTTGCCGAGGGCGCCGACATCCACCGCGCCACCGCGGCCGAGATCTTCGGCCTGGCGCTCGGACAGGTCAGCGCCGAACAGCGGCGCTATGCCAAGACCATCAACTTCGGGCTCATCTACGGCATGGGCGCCTTCGGGCTGTCGCAGGCGCTGGGCATCGAGCAGAAGGCGGCCAAGGACTACATCGACCGCTACTTCGCGCGCTTTTCGGGCGTTCGCCGCTGGATGGACCAGACCAAGGCGGACGCCGGGGAGACCGGCTACGTGGAGACCTTGTTCGGCCGCCGCATCTGGCTGCCCGAGATCCGCGGCGGCAACGGCCCGCGGCGCAGCGGCGCCGAGCGCCAGGCCATCAACGCGCCGATGCAGGGCACTGCGGCCGACCTGATCAAGCTGGCGA
>JBBQOR010000629.1:0-2036 GCA_038331055.1 Burkholderiales bacterium | reverse complement strand
AGGGCATCAAGATGTTCGAGAAGGTCGGCGTGCCGATCCTGGGCATCGTCGAGAACATGGCGGTGCATGTGTGCAGCCAGTGCGGCCACGCCGAGCACATCTTCGGCGAAGGCGGCGCCGCGCGCATGGCGGCCACGCATGGCGTGGAGGTGCTGGGCGCGCTGCCGCTGGCGATGAACATCCGCGAGCAGGCCGACGGCGGACGCCCGACGGTGGTGGCCGAACCCGACAGCGAGGCCGCGCAGCGCTACAGGGCCATCGCGCGCCGGGTGGCACTGAAGATCGCGCTGAAGGCCAAGGACTTCTCCTCGAAGTTCCCGGCCATCCATATCTCGAAGGACACCTGACGCGTTCTCCCCCGGCCGGCGGATGCGCCGGCTGGCCGAGCGGCCGGACCATGCATCCCGATGCGGGACAGGGGTGCCCGCCACTTGGAAAGGGAAACAGCATGCACCAGTCATTTGGAAGCACACGGCGCGCGCTCACGTTGACCGCGCTGATCGCCGCCACCGGCCTGATCGTCGCCTGCGGGGGCGGCAGCGAGAGCTCTGCGCCCATAGCCGAACAGGAGCCTCTGAGCGTGGCCTGGGGCGGCGCGGTGGCGCTGGCCAACATCGGGCCGGCCACCGAGGCGGGCACGCCCATGACCATCATCGAGCCGCCGTTGAATGGCGTGGTGACGGTCGAAGACGGGGTGCTGATCTACCGGCCGGCAGCGGGCTACTTCGGCAGTGACCGCGTGGTCTGGGAGCAGATCGACATGGGCGATGTCGAGCCGCGCCGCCAAGTCGTCGCGCTGGCGGTGACCGCCACGCTGCGGCTGGAAGGCACGGCCGGCGACACTGCGATGCCAGGCATGGCCGTCGAAGTGCAGGTCGGTGCGCGCAGTGAACGCCGCATCGCGGACGCCGATGGCCGCTGGTCCGCTGACATCCGGACGGCCGACCCGCAAGAACTGATCAGCATCACCATCGACAACGGGTCAGGGGTGCGGCTGGTCAGGCTGGCGGGCAGCACCGCGGCAATGGCGTCGGCGGCCGACGTCGAGGGCCGAGTGGCGGCCGGCACGATGGCCGCGCTGGTGCCGGACGCCCGCAGTACCGCCCTTGCGGCCGTGCTTTCGGCACTCAACGCCGGCGCATTGCCTGAGCAGCAGAGCACGCTGCAGGCGCTACAGCCGCAGGTCGAGGCAGCGGCCGTCGAACGCGGCGCCGTTGCGGTCGCCAGCGTATTGACCGGCGCCGAAGCGCTGCAACCGGGCGTTGCCAACACCTTCGTGCTGGCCGGCGTCATGGCGGCCGTGCAGGCGCCGCCCCGCACGCCGCAGCCCTGAGGCGCGGCGGGTCACGGCGGCGGGTCACGGCGGCGGGATACTCCACGCCGGGCTGTTGCCCGACAAGGAACCCGCCGCCGTGAACCCGTCGATCGACCTGCGCTCAGACACCGTCACCCGACCCACCGCCGCGATGCGCGCGGCGATGGCCGCCGCCGAAGTGGGTGACGACCAGTACGGCGAAGACCCGACCACCAACCGGCTGCAGGCGCGCTGCGCCGAATTGCTGGGCCACGAGGCGGCGCTGTGGCTGCCCTCGGGCACGATGGCCAACCAGGCCGCGCTGCGCACGCTGACGCGGCCGGGTGACGAGGTCATCGTCAGCCGCGAGTGCCACGCCGGCTGGCACGAGGGCGGTGGTTCAGCCGCCAATGCGGGCGTACAGCTGGTCGAGATCGGCGAGCGCGGCGTCTTCAGCGCCGAACAGATGCTGGCCGCCATCAAGCCGCGCACGATGCCGGTCTACGCGCCGACCACGCTGGTGCAGATCGAGAACACGCACAACCGCAGCGGGGGCGTGGTGGTGCCGCAGGACGAGGTGCTGCGCATCTGCAGCGCCGCGCGCGAGCGCGGGCTGCATTGCTTCCTCGACGGCGCGCGGCTGTGGAACGCGGCGGCCGCCAGCGGGCTGCCCGAGGCCGAGCTGGCCGCCCCCTTCGATCTGGTGGCCGTGGCCTTCAGCAAGGGGCTGGGCGCGCCGGGT
>JBBQOR010000628.1:0-2046 GCA_038331055.1 Burkholderiales bacterium | reverse complement strand
GCTGCCCGAGCTGGAGGTGCAGCGCCGCCGCGCCGACGCCACGCCTGGCGCGCCCGAGGTCTTCGTCTTTCGCCTGCTCGACGCGCTGGGCGGCGCCAGCATCCGAGCAGGCTCGGCCGGCGCGGCCGAAGTGCGCATCTTTCGCGAAGGCCCGGGCCGCGCCCGGCTGCTGCGCATCACCCAGGCACAGCGGCGCGTGGCCGAGCTCGTCACCCAGGACTGGCAGGTGCCGGTCGGGGCGCAGGCCGAGCTCGACGCCGCCTTGCGCGTGCTGGCCGGCCACTTCCAGCTGCACAGCGACGCCAGCGCCGGTGAGCCGGTGCCTGCGCATCCGCGGCTGCGCGCCCAGCTGACGCCCGACGGCACCGCGCTGCGCCTGCGGCTGGTCGTGCAGCCCTTCGGCGACTTCGGCCCGGTGCTCGCGCCCGGGCACGGCCGCGCACGGCTGCTGACCGTGCACGGCGGCTTGCAACTGGCGACAGAGCGAGACCTGGCCGCCGAGACCGCGCATCTGGCCTCCGTGCTCGAAGCGCTGCCGTGGCTGGGCGAGGCGGCCGAGGACGACGCCAGCTGGTTCCTCGATGACGCCGAAGACGCGCTGCGCAGCGTCGAGGCGCTGCCCACGCTGCCCGCCGTGGCGTCGCTGGACTGGCCGCGTGGCAAGGCCATGCAGGTGCAGCGCGTGGCGGCGGGGGCGCTGAAGTTCGGTGTCGGCAGCGGGCGCGACTGGTTCAGCGTCGAGGCCGAGCTGAAGCTCGACGAGCAGCGCGTGCTGGGGCTGCAGCAGCTGCTGGCGCTGGTGCGCGAGGCCCGCGGCAGCCGCTTCGTCGCCCTAGGCGACGGCCGCTACCTGGCATTGACCGAGCGGCTGCGCCGGCAGCTGGCCGACCTCGACGCGCTCGGCCAGGGCGACAAGCAGGGCCTGCGTGTGCCGGCTGCCGCCGCCGCCTTCCTGGCCGAGACGCTCGACGACGACGCCCTGAAGGGCGATGCGCCCTGGGCGCGCCGCATCAAGGCGCTGAACGAGGCCGCCGAGATGCAGCCCGAGCTGCCCGGTGCCCTGCAGGCGCAGCTGCGCGGCTACCAGGCCGAGGGCTTTGCCTGGATGGTGCGGCTGGCCCATGCCGGGCTGGGCGCGGTATTGGCCGACGACATGGGCCTGGGCAAGACCGTGCAGACGCTGGCGTTGCTGCTGCATCGCGCCGCGCTCGGCCCGGCGCTGGTGGTGGCGCCCACCTCGGTGTGCGGCAACTGGGCCGCCGAGGCGGCGCGCTTCGCGCCCACGCTGCGTGTGCTGGTCTATGGCGAGGGCGAACGCGCCACCATGCTGCAGCAGGTGGCCGCGCATGACCTGGTGATCGCCAGCTACGCGCTGGTGCAGATCGACGAGGCGGCGTTTGCCGCGCGCGAGTGGGCCACGCTGGTGATCGACGAAGCACAGGCCGTGAAGAACGCCGCCACCAAGCGCGCCCAGGCCATCGGCGCGCTGCCGGCGGGCTTCCGGCTGGCGCTGACCGGCACGCCGGTCGAGAACCGGCTGGCCGATCTGTGGTCGATCATGAACCTGCTCAACCCCGGGCTGCTGGGCAGCGCCAGCCAGTTCCAGCAGCGCTGGGCGGCGCCGATCGAGCGTGAACGCGACAACGCCGTGCGCGACCGCCTGAAGCGCCTGGTCGCGCCCTTCCTGCTGCGGCGAACCAAGGCGCAGGTGCTGACCGACCTGCCGCCGCGCACCGAGATCGTCCACCGCGTCGAGCCCGGGCCCGAGGAGCGGGCGCTGCTCGAAGCCCTGCGCCGCGAATCGATCGAGCGCATCGCGGCGGTGGCCGACAGCGCCGCGCCCACACAGGCCGCCTTCCACGTGCTGGCCGAACTGACCCGGCTGCGCCGCGCCGCCTGCGACCCGCGCCTGGTGGTGCCCGAACTCGGCCGCATCGGGGCCAAGGTGCAGGAGTTCGAGCAGCTCGCCATCGAGCTGGTCGCCGGCCGCCACAAGGCGCTGGTGTTCAGCCAGTTCACCGACTTCCTCAAGCTGCTGGCCGAGCG
>JBBQOR010000627.1:0-2051 GCA_038331055.1 Burkholderiales bacterium | reverse complement strand
GACCGCAGCTGGGAGGCCGGGCTGCACCAGATGATCGAGACCAAGGAAGGCCTGACGCCCAGCCCGCGCCGGCTGACGCTGGCGCGCATCACCTATCAGCGGCTGTTCCGCCGCTGCCTGCGGCTGGCCGGCATGACCGGTACCGGGCGCGAGGTGGCGGGCGAACTGTGGCAGGTGTACCGGCTGCCGACGGTGGCCATCCCGCTGCACCGGCCCTCGGCGCGCCGCGTGCTGCCGCCGCGGCTGCTTCCCGACGCCGCCGCCAAGTGGCAGGCCGTCGCGGCACGCGCCCATGAGGTGGCGCTGGGCGCTCAGCGGCCGGTGCTCATCGGCACCCGCTCGGTGGAGGCCTCGGAGCAGCTCAGCCTTTCGCTGCACGCCGCCGGCGTGCCGCATGCGCTGCTCAATGCGCGCCAGGATGGCGAAGAGGCGGCGGTGATTGCGCGTGCCGGCGAGGCCGCCCGCGTGACGGTGGCCACCAACATGGCCGGGCGCGGTACCGACATCGCGCTGGCCGACGGAGTGGCCGCGCGCGGCGGGCTGCACGTCATCCTCACCGAATGTCACAGCTCGGCGCGGGTGGACCGCCAACTCTTCGGCCGCGGCGCGCGCCAGGGCGACGCCGGCAGCGCAGAGATGATCCTGGCCGCCGACGACGAACTGCTGCGCACCCACGCGGCCGTGCTGCTGGGCCTGCTGCCCGGGCGCTGGCGCCACGGCCACGCGCCGCGCTGGGCCATCCTGGCTTTGGTGCGCGCCGCGCAGGCGCGCGCCGGCTGGCGCGACGCGGCGCAGCGCCGCGCCACCCTGCGGCTGGACGAGCGGCTGGACCGCGTGCTGGCCTTCACCGGAAACCCTGAATGAACCTGTTGTCCCGACCCCCTGCCCTCACGCTCGAGAATGCAGCACTGGCCGCACTGGCCGCGCTGGCCAGCCTGCTGGCCGCCCCGCCCGCTGCCGCGCAGCGCGGCTTCGACTGCCTGATCGAGCCGCGGCGAATGGTCGAGCTGCGCAGCCCGGTGGAGGGGCTGATCGAGCAGGTCAACGTCGAGCGCGGAGACAGCACGAAGAAGGGCCAGGTGCTGGTGGCGCTGTCGAGCACGCTGGAGCGCGCCAACCTCGACGTGGCGCGCCACCGCGCCGAGATGACCGGGCGCATCGAGTCCTCACGCAACCGCATCGACTTCGCACGGCGCAAGGTCGAGCGCGCGCGCCAACTGCTGAGCGAGAGCTTCGTCTCGACCCAGGTGCGCGACGAGGCCGAGACCGAACTCGCGCTGGCCGAATCCGAGCTGAAGGACGCGCTGGAGAACCAGCAGCAGGCGCAGCTGGAGGTGCGGCGCGCGACCGAGATCCTCGAGCTGCGCCAGATCCGCAGCCCCTTCGACGGCTATGTGGTCGACCGCATGCTCAACCCGGGCGATCTGGCCGAGGCCGGCACCGGCCGCAAGGCGGTGCTGAAGCTGGCGCAACTGGACCCGCTGCGCGTGGAGGTGCTGCTGCCGCCCAACGCCTACGGGCGCATCAGCGTCGGCGCCAGCGTGCGTGTCAGCCTGGAGGGCCAGGACGCACCACGCAGCGCACGTGTGGTGGTGGTGGACAAGGTGATCGATGCCGGCAGCGGCCTGTTCGGCGTGCGGCTGGAGCTGCCCAACCCGGGCCAGCGCATCCCCGTGGGGGCCCGCTGCATGGTCGAGTTCCCGGGCGTGGTGGCGCCGGCCTCGCCCACCGGCGCGATGCCAGCGGCCGCGGCCCGGCGGCCGCCGCAGTAGCGCTGCAAGAAAGGGCGGCGCGAAACACGGGCGACGACGATGGGACCGGCACCGGCCAGCGAAGCAGCCGACTTCACCATCACCGTCGCTGCGGCCGATCAGACCGCTGCCGTGCTGGCGCTGCTGCCCGAGCTGCTGGTCGCCGACACGCTGCCGGCCACGATGTTCGTTGCCCATGCCATCGGCGAGCCCTCGCGGCTGCTGGGCGCAGGCGCTGTCGAGACGGTGGTGTTGCACAGCCACGAGCGCGGCTTTCATGCGCAGTGCCGGGTGCTGCAT
>JBBQOR010000626.1:0-2055 GCA_038331055.1 Burkholderiales bacterium | reverse complement strand
TTCAAACACCCCGCGCCGGAAGCTGGTGCGCGCAGGCCAGGGAAGAGTGAGGGAGTGGACGTCCGTCCACGACTGAATGATGACGCCGACCTGTGGGCATGAACCGGCTCTCAGTCCTGATGATTGGCGGCCGGCGCCTTGAGCGTCGGACCACTGTCGGTGCGCGCGGAGGCGGACGCCGGCGGTTCAATATTTTCGACCGGGGCGGTGCTCCGGTTTTGCGTCAGCTCACGTTCGCGCCGGATCATCTCGCCAGCCAGGCCGATGTAGGCAATCGCACCGCGCGAGCTGCGATCGTAAATGTGGATCGGCAGGCCGTGGCTTGGCGCCTCTGCCAGGCGTACGTTGCGCGGGATGATCGAGCGCAGCACCTTGTCGCCGAAGTGCTGGGTCAGTTGTGCGGAGACTTCGTTGCCGAGGTTGTTGCGCACGTCGTACATGGTGCGCAGCAGGCCCTCGATTTCCAGCTTGGGATTGAGCCGATGGCGCACCGCCTTCACGGTGTCGAGCAGGCTGGACAGGCCTTCAAGCGCGAAATATTCGCATTGCACCGGAATCAGCACGCCGTCGGCCGCCGTCAGCGCATTCAGCGTCAGCAGGTTCAGCGAGGGCGGGCAATCGATCAGGATGGTGTCGTAACCTGGAGCCACTTTCGCCAGCACGTCCTTCAGCCGGTGTTCGCGCGCCAGCGCATCCATCAACTTCAGCTCGGCCGCGGTCAGGTCGCCATTGCCCGGTAGCAGATCGAAAAGGCCCTCGCTGGGCACGATCGCCTCGGCAGCCGTGATCTCTTCCAGCAATACCTCGCAGCCGCTGCGGGTGATCTCGCGCTTGTTGATGCCCGATGCCATCGTCGCGTTGCCCTGCGGATCCAGATCGACCAGCAATACCTTTCTCTTCGCCGCGGCAAGTGCAGCGGCGAGGTTGACGGCGGTGGTGGTCTTGCCCACGCCGCCTTTCTGATTGGCGACAGCGATGATGCGAGCCATGGATGGATAGCTACCGTGCGCGAAGGAGATGGAGTCTGGGCGATAGAAATCGTTCGGGCTGCAAAGCCGTGCTTGCGGTCCATTTTTCCGTCGTTTCCTGGCCCATAAAACCACTACGGGCCAGCGAATCGTCGAAAAACTTCCTCGCCGGCAAGGCTTTTCGCCTCGAACATTTCTGCCGTCCAGGCTCCTAGATTAGCATTGCCGCCCGGCGTTGCCTGCCCGGAACCGCGGCTCAGCAGCCAACGCGCGCGCCGCTGGCCGGATCGAACAGGTGCAGTCGTTCGCCGGCCAGCCCCAGCGGCACGACACGGCCCGGCTCGGGCAGCTGGCGTGGTGAAACCCGTGAGACGAGGCCCTGACTGCCATGGCGAAGATTCAGGAAGATCTCGTTGCCGACGGGCTCGAGCACTTCGATCCGGGCGCTGAAGGCCGCATTGGCGGCCTCCGTCGGCTGCAGATCCTCCGGTCGGATCCCCAGCACCACCTCCCGGTCGCGCCAGGGCCGCCACGACGATGCCTGCACGGGCTGGCCTAGCTCGATATCGCCATGGGCGGTGGTCAGGGTCCAATTGATCTCGTGGTGGAGCGTTCCTTGCAGCAGGTTCATCGCCGGGCTGCCGACGAAACCGGCCACGAACAGGTTGGCCGGTTTGTCATACAGGTTCATCGGCGTATCGATCTGCTGGATCACCCCGCCATCGAGCACCACGATGCGCTGACCCAGGGTCATCGCCTCGATCTGGTCGTGAGTGACGTAGATCATCGTCGCCTTCAGCTGGCGGTGCAGGCGTGCAATCTCCACTCGCATCGACAGCCGCAGCTTGGCGTCGAGATTGGACAGTGGCTCATCGAGCAGGAACACCCGTGGATTGCGCACCAGCGCCCGGCCCAGCGCGACCCGCTGGCGCTGTCCGCCTGACAGCGCTGCCGGACGCGAGGCCAGCCGGGCCTCCAGTTCCAGCGTTTGCGCCACCTCTAGCACGCGTCGCTCGATCTCCGCCCGCTTGTGGCCGCGCAGACGCAGGCCGAAACCCAGGTTTTCCGCCACCGTCATGTGCGGATA
>JBBQOR010000625.1:0-2061 GCA_038331055.1 Burkholderiales bacterium | reverse complement strand
GGCCATCCCGATGACGCTGATGGCGACCAGCGTGCTGTCGGTCTCTGCCCTCAGCGGCCGCATGGCCAGGCTGCCGTTCTGGGGCCGACAGGTGCTGCGCTGGACCCTGATCGTGCTGCGCAGCGTGCCCGAGCTGGTCTGGGCGCTGGTCTTCGTGCGTGTGGTCGGCCTCGGCCCGACCGCCGGCGTGCTGGCCATCGCACTCACCTACGCCGGCATGCTGGGCAAGGTCTACGGCGAGATCCTGGAGAGCGGCGAGCCGCACGCCACGCAGACGCTGCTGCGCAACGGCAGCTCGCGCCTGCAGGCTTTCTTCTACGGCCTGATGCCGCAGAACGCCGCCGAGCTGACCAGCTATACCGTCTACCGCTGGGAGTGCGCGATCCGCAGCTCGGTGGTGCTGGGCTTCGTCGGCGCCGGCGGCCTGGGCCAGCAGATGGACAACTCGATGAAGATGTTCAAGGGTGACGAGGTGCTCAGCATACTCATCGTCTTCGTGGCACTGGTGGCGCTGGCCGATCGCGTGAGCGCCGGCTTGCGCAAGGCGCTCGGCTGATCGGTTGAGCAAGTCGAAGCAACGCATGAACCCTTCCACCCGCACCGACCCGCAGATCGAGCCGCCGTCGCGCCGCTCGGCCGTGCGCTGGTTCGGCGTCGGCGTCCTGGGGCTGGTGGTCGCCAGCTTCTGGTCGCTCGACCTGCAGTGGGCGCAGTTCCTCTCGCTCGATGCGGCGCGCAGCATGGGCCGCTTCGTGGGCGAGTTCTTCCCGCCCGACACGAGCCCGGTGTTCCTCGAGCGCGTCGCGCTGGCCACCTGGGAGACGCTGGCGATGTCACTGCTGGGCACCCTGCTGGCAGCCGCCTTCGGGCTGGCGCTGGCACTGCCGGCCAGCCGCCAGCACGAGGCCGACGCCGCCTGGATGCGCGCGCCGACGCGGCTGGTGCTGAACGCACTGCGCTCGGTGCCCGAACTGGTCTGGGCCGGGCTGCTGTTGATCGCCGCCGGGCTGGGGCCGTTCGCCGGCACGCTGGCGCTGGCGCTGCACACCACCGGCGTGCTCGGCCGCCTGTTCGCTGAAGCGGTGGAGAACGCACCGCCCGGCCCGGCCGCCGCGTTGCGCGCACAAGGCATCGGCAGACTGCGCGTCTTCCTCTACGCCACGCTGCCGCAGGTGCTGCCGCAACTGATGAGCTATACGCTGTACCGCTGGGAGAACAACATCCGCGCCGCCGCCATCCTCGGCGTGGTCGGCGCGGGTGGCCTGGGCCAGTTGCTGAGCTTCCACATGGGCCTGTTCCACATGGGCAAGACCGCCACCATCCTGGGCGCGATGCTGTTGCTGGTCGGCCTGGTCGACGCGCTAAGCCACGCCGCGCGGCGGGCGATGACACGCTGAACGACCCAACCGATGCCCGCCCTTCAACGCGCCCCCCGCGCCAACCGCCCTGCCCGCCGCTGGCTGCGCCCACTGGTCGCCGTGGCCCTGTCCATGGCGCTGCTGGCCGGCTGCGCCACGCTTGACGCGCAGCAGCGCCAGTGGATCTTCCAGCCCAGCGACCGCACCTGGTGGGGCGGGCTGCAGGCGGCGCAGGGCATGGAAGACACGTGGATCGCGTTCGACTCGCGCGAGAGCGGCCAACCGGTGCGCCTGCACGGCCTGTGGCTGGGCCAGCCGAACGCCGATGCGCCCGTGCTGCTTTACCTTCACGGCGCGCGCTACGACGTGCGAGGCAGCGCACCGCGCATGCGCCGCATGCACGAGCTGGGCTTCGCGGTGCTCGGTCTGGACTACCGGGGTTTCGGCCAGAGCACGGCGGCGTTGCCGTCAGAGGCGATGGCGCTGGAAGACGCCCGTGCCGCCTGGGCCTGGCTGGCCGCGCGCCACCCGCAGGCACGCCGCTTCGTCTTCGGCCACTCTTTGGGCGGCGCGCTGGCGGTGCAACTGGCCGCCCTAGAAGATAAACCCGCCGCCGCCGGGCGTATAGTAGGGGGCGGCATCACGTCGATCCGCGGCGGGGGGGGCACCGTCCGCGGGGGCAGGCGGCCCGTGGGGCCGCGGA
>JBBQOR010000624.1:0-2063 GCA_038331055.1 Burkholderiales bacterium | reverse complement strand
ATGCGCCGCACGGCCCAGGTCACAGCGCGCGTGCCGGGGCCGATCGTCGCGCTGCTGACGCTCAGCATCTTCAGCTGGGCCATGGCCTTGCCGGTGGAGACGATTGGCACACGCTTTGGCGGCATACCGCAGGGCCAGCCGGTGTTTGCGCTGCCCCAATTTTCCTGGGCCGCGGTCAAGCTGCTGGTCACGCCCACCCAGACCATCGCGCAGCTCGGCGCGATCGAGTCGCTGCTGTGCGCGCGCGTCGCCGACAACCTGATCGACCAGCCGCGCCACGACCCGAACCAGGAACTGATGGCGCAGGGCGTCGCGAACTTCGTCGTCCCGTTCTTCGGCGGCATCCCGGCCACCGGCACCATCGCACGCACGGTCACCAACGTGCGCGCGGGGGGCATCAGCCCCATGGCCGGCATCGTGCATGCGCTGACGCTGCTGGCCGTCGTGCTGCTGGCCGCACCGCTGGCGCTGCACGTGCCGCTGGCGGCGCTGGCCGGCATCCTGCTCTTCGTCGCCTGGAACATGGGCGAGTGGCACGAGTTCGCTCGCCTTCGCCACTTCACATTGCAGTACCGCACCATCCTGCTGGGCACCTTCTTGCTGACGGTGGTCTTCGACCTCACGGTGGCCTTCGAGGTCGGGTTGGTACTGTCCTGCGTCTTCTTCATCTGGCGCATGCGCCAACTGTTCAGCGTGCAGCCGCTGGCACCGTCGTCACAGCAACCCGGCGTGGCGGTGTTCGAGCTCTTCGGCGCGCTGTTCTTCGGCGCGGTGGGCAAGATCGAGGCCCTGCCGACGCAGTTGCCGCCGGGCACGCAATGCCTGGTGCTCGAGATGCACCGGCTGATCTCGCTCGACACCTCGGGCCTGGACGCGCTGGAGCAACTGCACCGCACGCTGCAGCGCCAGGGCGTGGCGCTGAAGCTGGCCAACGTCAACGAGCAGCCGTTGTCGCTGATCCGCCGCAGCGGCTTCGAGGGCCGGCTGGGGCTGGAGAACATCTTGCCCACGGTGGCCGCAGCGTTCGACGGCGAAGCCAGCGCGGTTCGTGCAACCGCTGTGCGGCCTGAGGGCCCGCCCGGCACACCGTGATCCTGTCGCCGCAGGTGACCCTCGGCCAGTTGCACGCCGAACGGGCGCCGAGGCACTGCGCCGCGCCCGGCCTCAAGCCCAGTACCTGGGCAGCCCGGCCACCTTGCGCAGGCCGGCTGCGGCCCGGCGCAGGCGCTGCGGGCGCTGCGCCGCCAGCCAGCCGAGCGCGAAGCCGATGCCGGCATCCGCCGGCTTCTGCGCCTTGAAGTGCGCCTGCGCCAGCAGCAGATCGGTGTAGGCACCGATCTCATCGAGCGCCTTGCGCTGCGCCTTGAGAGCGCGCCGCACCGCCGAGCCGGGCATCAAGGGCTGCAGGAACTCGGTGGCATACCGCAGGCGCTTGAGCCGCTTGCGTGTGCGGTGCTGCGATTCCGGGCTGGCGTCGACAAAGCCCTCGGCGTCCCGCGCCACGCGGCGATGCGCGGCCTTCAGCACCTTGCGCGCCGCCGTGTGCAACGGCGGCAGCGGTTCGGGCTGCGCGTTGCATGCGCCCGGCGCCGCCCAGGCCAGATGCAGCGCCTGCAGCCACAGGCGGTTGAGCTCGATACCCCGGACCACGGCCTCCGGGTCCTGGGCGGGCGACTTTGCGCTGGACTTTGCAACAGACGGCGCGGCCAGCATCAGCCGCGGTGCGCCCGCCGCCTCGAGTAACGGCAGCACGGTCTGGCGCAGGACGTCGTCGTCGCGCGCCGCCCCCAGCTGCGCGAAGGGCTCGCGCAGGGCGGCTTCGAGCGTCTGCGCGGCGGCGGCGTTGCCGCTCCAGCCACCGAACAGGCGCAGCACCGTGCGCAGCCGGCGCAGGCCCACGCGCAACTGGTGCAGGTGCTCGGGCTCGCCCAGCGATGCGGCCAGCGCCGCGGCGTTCGGCAGCGCCTGCGCCAGCGCGGTTTGCACCATCGCCGCAAAGGCCTCGGCGCAGCCGGCCGCCGCGGGCAGCTCAGCCGGGCAGGCCTTGAGCGGCGGCGCCACCG
>JBBQOR010000623.1:0-2064 GCA_038331055.1 Burkholderiales bacterium | reverse complement strand
GTGCCAGATGGCGCAGCGGAATGGCACAGGTGGGGATCGAACAACCGTCGGTGGCAACCACGGTCTTCGACAGGTCCCAGCCGGTGGTCGCCTGCAGCGCGGCGCCCACCTCGCGCATCACCGGGTGACCGGGCTTCCCATAGCCGGCCAGGAAGCCGCGCCGATCGCTGCCTGCGGCATCGGCCATCGCGCAGCCGAGGCAGACGAAGCCGGCATGCTTGCCCGAGCAGTTGTTGTGCAGCGGGCCCGGCGCCTCATCGCGCACCGCCATCGCGCGCTGCGCGGCTTCGCTGTAGGGCCAGTGGCTGCCGCATTCGAGTACCGTCGCGTCGAGCCCTGTGCGCGCGAGCATCGCGGCGGCCGTCTGCACATGTACGGGCTCGCCGATGTGCGAGGCGCAGGCCAGCGCGAGCTCGGCGTCGCCGAGCCCGAATTGTTCGGCGGCGCCGCTCTCGACTAGCGGCAGCGCCTGCAGCAGCTTGACAGCCGAGCGCGGGAAGATCGGGCGGTCGATGTCGCCGAGCGCGAGCCGCAGGCCGCCGTCGGCATCGACCACCGCCAGCGCGCCGCGGTGCATCGACTCGACGATCGGTCCGCGCCAGGCCTCGACCAGGATGGGGTGGGCTGTCATGTTCGGGGACTGTAGCCGGCCCCTGGCGCGGGCGTGCGCCGCCCGGCCCGGACAATCCGCCGCCATGCCCATCTCTTCAGACACCGCCTTCATCGGCGTGGATTTCACCAGCGCCCCCGGCCCGCGCAAGCCGATCACCGTGGCCCATGGCCGGCTGCAAGGCGCGCTGCTGCGGCTCGAGCGCGTGGATACGCTGCCGGGCTTCGCCGGCTTCGAGGCCTTGCTCGCGGCGCCCGGGCCCTGGCTGGGCGCGTTCGACTTTCCGTTCGGCCTGCCGCGTGCCTTTGTCGACGCGCAGGCGCTGGGCACCGACGCCGACGCCGTGATCGGCGAACTGCACCGGCGCTGCAGCACGCGCATGGGCTTTCGTGCGCTGGTTGATGCCTGGGGCAACGACCAGCCGCCCGGCCAGCGGCTGCTGCACCGGCGCTGCGACACGGCGATGGCCGGTCTGCGCTCCACCAGCCCGCTGCAGACGCGCTACGTGCCGGTCGGCTTCATGTACTTCGAGGGCTTGTCGCGGCTGGTGGCGGCGGGCGTGACGATCCCGCGCCTGCGCGCCGGTGATGCGGCGCGCGTGGCGCTGGAAGGCTACCCGGGTCTCGTCGCGCACGGCGTGCTGGGCGCACGGTCGTACAAGAACGACAAGCCGGGTGAGGGAGGCGACCGCCTGATCGCGCGCAAGGACCTGATCGAGGCACTGGAGCAGGGCCGCACGCGCTGGGGCCTGCGCGTCAAGCTCACCCATGCGCAGCGCGACGCGCTGGCGGCCGATGCGTCGGGCGACAGGCTCGATGCCGTGCTCTGCCTGCTGCAGGCCGCCTGGGCCGGCGGGCAGCCCGACTTCGGGCTGCCGCCGCAGGTCGACGCGGTGGAGGGCTGGATCGTCGGCGCTGCCGTTCGCTAGAAGCCGATGCGCAGGCCGGTGCCGAGCGATCGTCCGGGCAGCGGCGACAGCCCGCGGATGGTCTGGATCGAGCTGGCGCTGTAGGCCAGCCGGTTGCCGGCGTTGTGCAGGCGCGCGAACCACAGCATGTCGCGCTGCCCGCCGCCCAGCCGCCGTGACATCGACAGGTTGACCAGCGTGTAGCCGGCCGTCGGCTCGTCGCTGGCCGGCACGCGGTTCTGGCGTGCCGCATGGGCCAGCTCGACGCCCGCGCGCCACGGGCCCTGCGCCGCGTCCAGGCCGAGCTTCAGGCGCCAGGGCGCGATGCGTGCCAGCGGCTCGCCGGTGTCCAAATTGATGCCGCGGGTGGTGTCGAACCGCGCGGTGGCTTCCAGCGTCCATGGGCTGCGCGCCAGCAGCTTGTGCGCCTCGAGCTCGACCCCTTCGAGGCGCGCGCGCACGGCAGTGAAGCGGTACAGCGGCAGGCTGTCGGCGGCGCCCGCAGGCACCGGCGCGCCGGCCGTGTCGACCCTCGAGCCGTCGGTGT
>JBBQOR010000622.1:0-2065 GCA_038331055.1 Burkholderiales bacterium | reverse complement strand
ACCTCGTACCTGAAGATCCTGGACGCCATGGGCCTGGAGCTCGACAGCGTCACGCTCGCCATCAACACATCCGGCGGCAGCGATGCCGGCGCCTTCATCGGATTCCTGTTGCCGACGGCCTCGATCCGTTTTCTGCAGCTCGAAGGCAACTTCGCTGTGCTCGACGACCTGCGGCTGGCCGATGCCCGCGGCAGCGCGCCGCTGCCCGAACCCGGCAGCCTGGCGCTGGTGGCCGCGGCGCTGCTGGCAGCCGCCGTCTCGTTGCGTCGGGCCCGCAACAGCCGCTGAGCCCGCCGTTCGGCGGCGCGAACGGGCTGCAGCGCCAGGGCTTGCAGCGCCGGCATTGCCGCTGGCGCGGCTCAGGGTGATGATTGCGCCGTTGTCCCTGGAGCCCCAAACCCATGATTCCCCAGATCACTACGGCGCGGCTGGCGATGCGCGCCTTCCGCCAGTCCGACCTCGACGCCTACGCCGCCCTGTGCGCCGACGACGAGGTGATGCGCCACATCGGCATCGGCGGCGCCATCGGCCGCGACGTCGCCTGGCGCCAGATGGCGCTGTTTCTCGGCGAATGGGCGCTGCACAACTACGGCATGTGGGCGCTGCTGCGCCGCTCTGACGGCCGGCTCGTCGGCCGCGCGGGCTTTCTCAACCCCGAAGGCTGGCCCGGTTGCGAGCTGGGCTGGCTGCTCGCGCGCGACGTCTGGGGCCAGGGCTACGCCTTCGAGGCGGCTGGTGCAGCGCGTGAGTTCGGCCGCGACGCGCTGGGCATCGAGCACCCGATCAGCCTGATCCGCGAAGGCAACCTGCGCTCGATCAAGCTGGCCGAGCGGCTGGGCGCGCAGCGCGACGGCAGCGTCGAGATGCTCGGCGTCGAGGCGCTGCTGTACCGCCACTGAGCGGCCCGGGGTGATGAGTAAGCGCCCGATCTCGCGCCGCCGGCTGCTGGCCGGCGTGGCCGTGGCTGCCACGGCCGCGTCGCCGTTGCGCGCGGCCACGGCGCGCCCGTCGCTGCCGCTCACCGAGCGCCGGCTGGCCAACGGCCTGCATGTGGTGTCGCTGCCCGAGCCCGGCGGTGGCACGGTGGCGGTGCAGATGTGGTACCACGTCGGCAGCAAGGACGACCCGCCCGGCCGCAGCGGCTTCGCGCATCTGTTCGAGCACATGATGTTCAAGCGCACGAAGCACATGGCCGACGAGATGTTCGACCGGCTCACCGAAGACGTGGGCGGCATCAACAACGCCTTCACCGCCGACGACGTGACGGCCTACCAGAACGAGGTGCCGTCGAACCACCTCGAGCGCCTGCTCTGGGCCGAGGCCGAGAGGCTGGCGAACCTGGATGTCTCGCAGGCCGCCTTTGACAGTGAGCGCGAGGTGGTGAAGGAAGAGTTCCGCGAACGCGTCGAAGCCAGCCCCTACGGCCGGCTGATGAACGCGCTGCCCTCGCTGGCCTATGAGCGCCACCCCTACCGGCGCCCGGGCATCGGCAACATCGCCGAGTTGAACGCGTCGACGCTGGCGGACCTGCGGGCCTTCCACACCACCTACTACCGGCCGGACAACGTCACGCTCATCGTGGCCGGCGACTTCGACCCGGCGCAGCTCGAGACTGCCGTGGACCGCTATTTCGGCCGTCTGCCGCGGCCCTCGGGCAGCGTGCCGCGGGTGCAGGTGGCCGAGCCGCGCCGCACCGCGTCGCGCCGCGTCACCCTGCGCGCGCCGAACGTGCCGCTGCCCGCCACCGCGCTGCTGTGGCAGGGTCCGCGCGCGGCGCACGCTGACGCGCCAGCGCTGCAGGTGGCGTCTTCGCTGCTGGCCGGCGGCGAGTCCTCGCGCATCTTCGAGGCGCTGGTCTACCGCGCACGCAGCGCGCAGTCGGCCGGCTTCTTCGCCGAGATGAACGCCGACGCCGGCATGCTGGGCGTGTATGCCATCGCCGCCGCCGGGCGGCCGCTGGCGGCCCTGCCGGCGGCCCTGCTGCGCGAGGTGCAGCGGCTGGCACAGGGCCCGGTGGCGCCGGCAGAGCTCGACAAGGTGCGCGCCCAGTTGCTGACGGCCAAGG
>JBBQOR010000621.1:0-2067 GCA_038331055.1 Burkholderiales bacterium | reverse complement strand
AGCAGCAGCTCTTTGGCGGTGCGGCAGCGTTGCACCAGTTGGGCAAAGCGCGCCGCAGGCAGGCGGGTACTGCCGCCCAGCGTGCGCTCGACGTGGTGCGCCAGCGCCAGGTCCATGTTGTCGCCGCCGAGCATCAGGTGCTCGCCGACGCCGATGCGCGTGAGAAGTGGCAGGGCGCTGGCCTCGGCGCTGCTGTGTTCCACGTGGATCAACGTCAGATCGGTGGTGCCGCCGCCGACGTCGCACACCAGCACCTGCTGCGTGCCCTGCAGCTGCGCCGCCAATTGCGCGCGCTGGCGAAACAGCCAGTCGTGGAACGCGGCCTGCGGCTCTTCCAGCAGGCGCAGCGCGCCCAGGCCGGCGTCGCGTGCGGCTTGCAGCGTGAGTGCGCGCGCACCTTCGTCAAACGATGCCGGCACGGTGAGCACGATGTCCTGCTGCGCCAGCGGCGCCTCGGGGAAGCGCGTATTCCATGCCGCGTGCACATGCGCCAAGTAGCTGGCGCTGGCGGCGACGGGCGAGATTTTGGCCACATCGTCACCGGCACCCCAGGGCAGGATGGCGGCGGTGCGATCGACACCGGGGTGCGAGAGCCAGCTTTTGGCGCTGCTGACCAGGCGGCCCGGTACCTGGCTGCCCAGTTCGCGTGCGTAGCAGCCCAGCACGGCGCTGTCGGCCGCGTCGGGAAGTGACCACGGCAGCACCAGTTCCGCAGGGCGCAGTTCGCCCGGCGCCGGGTGGTAGCGCAGCGACGCCAGCAGCGCCGGTGCGGCGACTTCGCCGGGGCCGATCAGTTGGTCCATCGGCAGCAGGTGGATGCTGTCGCCGCCGGCGTCAGCCTCTGCGTGCGCGGCGTAGGCGACGACGGTGTGGCTGGTGCCGAGGTCGATGCCGACGGTGTAGCGCGCCGTGCTCACCGGGGTGTTCACGCTTGTGCCGTGGTGGCGTCGTGGCGCACTTCCAGCTCGACCTTCCAGCGCTCGCTGCCGCTCTCGCCCTGGGCGTTGATGGGCAGGGCTTCAAGCTCCAGCGTGCCGGTGGTGGTGATGCGGGCGTGCAGTTGCACGCGCACCACTTCGCCGGCGGCGCGGCCTTGGGCCGGCAGGGTGGCCTGGATTTCTTGCAGCTCATGCAGTTCGTCCGGGCCCCAGAAGTCGAGCAGGGTGCCGACCTGGTCCTGGCGGCGCACCGAGGAGCCAAAGAAACGCAGGCGCACCGGCTCGCCGACGACGAGGCCAAATTCCTGGCCGGGCAGGCCGGCGTCCGTGCCTTCCTCCATGCCGAATGGCGCCAGACACAGCGCCTGGATCGGCGGCTCCATGCCGGGAATGGCGGGCATCGAGGAATCGACCGCGACGTAGTAAGACTGCGCCGTGCCGCCGCGAATGCGCACGCCCCGGCCCCGGCGCACGTAGCCGTAATAGGCGGCGCCGCGTGCCACGGCCAGGTCCAGATCAGCGCCGCTGAGCAGGCGCGCGGGCGCAGCGCCTTCGCCGTCCAGCCAGCCGTTCAGCACCTGCAGCAGGCGCTCGGCAATCTGCCCGGACTTGAGCACGCCGCCGTTGAACAGCACGGCCGTGGGGTGCAAAAAGCTGGCGTCGGCGGAGCCAGCGTTGGCAAAGCCGGCTTGCCCGGCCAGCTCGGCGGTGGCCTCGCGCTGGCGCGTCAGAAAGGCCGCCAGATGGCGCGTGACGGCGGCGTCTTGCGCATACGGCAGGCCCAGTTGCGTGAGCGCGCCGCGTGCGCGGTTGATCGGCTGGTCGGACACGGCCGCCGGCGGGAAGAAGCCTTCCAGCAGCGTCTGCTCCAGCTCGTCGCGGGTGACTTCGGTGCGCAGCGAGCCGCCAATCAGTTTGGCGCCCCGGCTGGGCACCACCACCGGCACGGCGTCGATGCTGGGGTCGCTCAGCAGCATTTCTTTGGCGCTGCGGCAGGCGTGCGCCAGCGCGCGGGTTTGCCAGGGGTCGAGCTGCTTGCCTTGGGCGGCCAGTTTGCGCGCCGTGCCGTAGGCCAGCGCCAAGTCCATGTTGTCGCCACCGAGCAGGATGTGTTCGCCTACGGCAATGC
>JBBQOR010000620.1:0-2079 GCA_038331055.1 Burkholderiales bacterium | reverse complement strand
TACAAGTTTGCGCGCTGATCGCCGCCCCGCCTGGCCTCAGGGCACCAGGCGGCCGGCCTCGATGCGCAGCTGGCGGTCGCAGCGCGCGGCGATGCCGCGGTCGTGCGTCACCAACACCAGCGTGGTGCCCGCCTCGCGGTTGAGCTCGAACATCAGCGCCATCACCGTCTCGCCGGTGGCGAAATCCAGGCTGCCGGTGGGCTCGTCGGCCAGCAGTACGGCAGGGCGCACGACGAAGGCACGTGCCAGCGCCACCCGCTGCTGCTCGCCACCCGAGAGCACCTTCGGATAGTGCGACAGCCGCTCGGCCAGGCCCACGCGCTTGAGCATCTCGGTGGCCAGTTGGCGAGCGTCGGCGCGGCCCTGCAACTCGAGCGGCAGCATGACGTTCTCCAGCGCGTTCAGGTTGCCCAGCAGCTGAAAGCTCTGGAAGACGAAGCCCAGCAGCCGCGCGCGCAGGCCGGCGCGCTGGTCCTCGTCGAGCGCGAACAGGTCCTCTCCGCCCAGCGTCACGCTGCCGCTGGTGGGTGTATCCAGACCGGCAATCAACGCCAGCAAGGTGCTCTTGCCCGAACCCGAGGCACCGACGATGGCGGCCGACTGCTGCGGTGCCAGTTCGAAATTGATGTCGTGGAGAATAGTCAGCGTGCCGGTGGAATCGGCGACCTGCTTGGTCAGGCCGCGCACGGCGATGATGGGTGATGGCATGCGAAGTGGTGTGATCTCTCGGCGCGGCTGGCTCGCAGACTGTAGCGCGGGCTTGTGGGGCCTTGCGCTGACCCAACCCATGGCCGCTGCCGCGCAGGGGCCAAGCCGTAAGCTGCTGGTGCTGGGCGACAGCCTGTCGGCCGAGTACGGCATCACGCGCGGCACCGGCTGGGTGGCGCTGCTGGACCGCCGCCTGAAGCAGCGCAAGATCGCCGCCAGCGTCATCAACGCCAGCATCAGCGGCGACACCACCTCGGGCGGCCGCTCGCGGCTGCCGGCGCTGCTGACACAGCACAAGCCGGACGTCGTGATCATCGAACTCGGCGGCAACGACGCACTGCGCGGCCTGCCGCTTCCGATGACGCGCGACAACCTGCTGCAGATGACGCGCGCAGCCAAGGCGGCCGGCGCGCGCGTGCTGATCGCCGGCATGCAGGTGCCGCCGAATTACGGCCGCAGCTACGGCGATGACTACTACGCGCTGTTCGCCAGCGTGGCACGCGAAGAGAAGACCGCGCTGGTGCCCTTCTTGCTGGCCGGCGTGGCCGACGGGCCCGACGCCGAGCAGATGTTCCAGCCCGACCGCATCCACCCGCGCTCCGAGGCCCATCCGCGCATGCTGGACAACGTCTGGCCGGTACTGCTGCCGCTGCTGCTCTGAGCCGCCCCGGTCAGCGGGTCGATCAGCGCGTCGCGTCCATCGCCCGGGACGGGCGCTGTTCCTGCGCGCGTCGACGGCCATCGTCGGCCTCTCGCGGCGCCTCGGGCGCGGCTCGCGCAGGCTGAGCTTGCGGAACCACGGCGGGTGCCACGGCGGGTGCCACGGCCGGCGCCGCGGCCGCGGCCTGCGGGCGCTGCGGCCCCATCTCGGCCCCGGGCGGTGGCCCACGGCGCGGAGCTTCGACCGTCTCGCGTTGGCGCTGCGGCCCTTCGCGGTCGCGCTCCGGCATCTCGCGTGCACGCTCTGCCGACTCACGCACCCGCTCTGGCGCACTGCGCGGTGTCTGGTCGATCACGGTGCCCTGGCGGTGCGGCCCCATCTCGCGCTGCTCAGCGGGCGCCGCCGGCCGCGGCACCAGCACGTCGCGCGGCACGGTGATGACGCCCGTCGGCACGCCCTGGCCGCCGTACATGATCGGCCCGCCCGGCAAGTCGTTCGGATAGCGCGGCGGCGCGGGATGGCGAGGCGGCCCTGCGCGACGCGGGTCGTGGCGCGGCGGCTCGTTGCGCCAGTGTGGCGGCAGCGCATAACCCGGCCAGACCGGCACCGCGCGCGGCGGCAGCGGCGCCCAACCGACACCTGGCCCACCGATCGACACCGACACCCCCGCCCGCGGAGAGCCCGCCCACACCACGAGTGAAGGCGCGAAC
>JBBQOR010000619.1:0-2088 GCA_038331055.1 Burkholderiales bacterium | reverse complement strand
GCTGCTGGCCATCGTCACCTTCGCCTGGGCCGCGCTGCTGGGCAGCGGCGACGTCGTCGCCTACACCATCGTCTGCATCGCCAGCGGCATCGCGCTGGGCGCCGACCTGACGCTGCCCGGCGCGATGCTGGCCGGTGTGATCCAGCGCGCGGGCGACAGCGGCCGGCTGGAAGGCGCCTACTTCGGCTGGTGGAATTTCGCCACCAAGCTCAACCTGGCGCTGGCCGCGGGCATTGCGCTGCCGCTGCTGGGCGCCTTCGGCTATGCGCCCGGGGCGCGCGACGAAGGCGCGCTCGACGCGCTGACGCTGGCCTACTGCGCGCTGCCCTGCCTGCTCAAGCTGGGCGCGGCCGTGCTGCTCTACACCCAATGGATCAGACACCCCGAAGGAGATTGAAGACATGAAACGACGCCTGGCTCTGCTCGGAAGCGCCGTGCTGGCCACGGCGCTGGCATCCGGCTGCGCCGGCCCGGTGCCGGCCGACTACGCGGCCGAGAAGCCCCTCCTCGATCTGAAGACCTATTTCAACGGCGAACTCACCGCCCACGGCATCTTCACCGACCGCAGCGGCAAGGTGGCGCGCCGCTTCACGGTGGCCATGACCGGCACCTGGAACGGCGACGACGGCGTGCTCGACGAGCGCTTCACCTACAGCGACGGCAAGACCGAGCGCCGCGTGTGGCGCCTGAAGTCGCTGGGCAACGGCCGCTGGTCGGGCCGCGCCGACGATGTGGTCGGCGAGGCCGTCGGGGTCGCCGCCGGCAACGCGCTCAACTGGAGCTACACCCTGCGCTTGCCGGTGGACGACAAGACCTACGAGGTGCAGTTCGACGACTGGATGTACCTGATGGACGAGCGGGTGATGCTGAACAAGGCGGTGATGAGCAAGTTCGGCATCCGGCTCGGCGAAGTCACCTTGTCGTTCACGAAGAAGTAGGCGCATGTCTCTCAACCCGCGCATCGAAAAATGGGCTGGCCGCAGCGTCTGGCTGGTCGGCGCCTCCAGCGGCATCGGCCGAGCCACCGCCGCGCGGCTGCATCATCTGGGCGCGCGCGTGGTGGTGTCGGCACGCAGCGAATCCGCGCTGCGGCAGTTCGCCTCCGAACACCCGGGCAGCGAGGCGATCGCCTTCGACGCCACCGACCGCCAGGCCGTGCACGCCGCGGCGCAGCAGATCGTCGCCAGCCACGGAAGCATCGACCTGGTGGTCTACTGCGCCGGCACCTACAGCGCGATGCGCGCTGACGAATTCGATCTGGCCGTGGCGCTGCACCACCAGCAGGTCAACTACGTCGGTGCGCTGTACGTGCTCGACGCCGTGCTGCCCCAACTGATGAAGCAGGCCGCCGCCGGCAAGCAGGCGCACCTGAGCCTGGTGTCGAGCGTGGCCGGCTACCGGGGGCTGCCGAAGAGCCTGGCCTACGGGCCGACGAAGGCCGCGCTGATCAATCTGGCCGAGACGCTGTATCTGGATCTGCAGCCGCGCGGGCTGGGCATCTCGGTGGTCAATCCGGGCTTTGTGAAAACGCCCCTGACGGCGCAGAACGACTTCCACATGCCGGCGCTGATCAGCCCCGAAACTGCGGCCGCCGAGATGATCGCCGGCTGGGAGCGCGGGGAGTTCGAGATCCACTTTCCCAAGCGCTTCACGCGTGCGCTCAAGGCCATGCGGCTGCTGGGCGACGGTCTCTACTTCGCCGCTATCCGGCGCATGACCGGGCTCTGACCATGGGCGTGCGCAGCGAGGACGCGCGGGTGCAGCGGTTGATCGAAGGCTTCGAGCAGCTCGCGCGCGAGGACGTGGCCCGGCTGGCCGACTGGTACACCCGGGACGCCTTCTTCAAGGACCCGTTCAACGAGGTGCGCGGCAGCGCCGCCGGCCAGCGCATCTTCGAGCTCATGTTCGTCGCGCTGGACCAGCCGCGTTTCGTCATCCGGCAGGCCATCGTGCAGGGCGACCAGTGCTTTCTGACCTGGGATTTCCTGTTTCGCATGAAGCGCTTTCGCGCCGATGAGCAGACGGTGCGCGGCGCCTCGCACATCGTCTTTGCCGCCGACGGCCGCGTGGCCGTGCACCGCGACTACT
>JBBQOR010000618.1:0-2096 GCA_038331055.1 Burkholderiales bacterium | reverse complement strand
CCCGGCCCGTCGATCTCGCTCAGGTACATCGAAGGCACATGCGTGACCTTGGCGGCCAGTGCGAGACGGCCCATGCTCAGACCCCCCAGTGCGGAATGTGGTGGCTGCCCAGGCTGACCGCCACGTTCTTCGGTTCGAGGAAGACCTCGTAGCTCCAGGTGCCGCCTTCGCGCCCGGTACCGCTGGCCTTGGTGCCGCCGAAAGGCTGGCGCAGGTCGCGCACGTTCTGGCTGTTGACGAAGCACATGCCGGCCTCCACCGCCGCCGCGACGCGGTGCGCGCGGCCGATGTTCTCGGTCCACACGTAGCTCGACAGACCGTAGGCGATGTCGTTGGCCAGGCGCACCGCGTCGGCCTCGTCGTCGAACGGGATCAGGCAGGCCACCGGGCCGAAGATCTCTTCCTGCGCGATGCGCATGCGGTTGTCCACATCGGCAAACACGGTGGGCTGCACGAAATTGCCGCGCTGCAGGTGCGCCGGCAGCTCAGGCGCTGCCAGCCCGCCGCACAGCAGCGTGGCACCTTCGCGCGGGCCGAGTTCGATGTAGCGCCGCACCTTCTCCAGATGGCCCGGGCTGATCATCGGCCCGATCAGCGTCTTCTCGTCCAGCGGGTCGCCCACGCTGATGCGCCGCGCGCGCTCGGCGAACTTGTGCGCGAAGTCGGCGTAGATGCTCTTCTGCACCAGGATGCGGCTGCCCGCAGTGCATCGCTCGCCGTTGTTGCTGAAGATCATGAACACGGCCGCGTCCAGTGCACGCGCCAGGTCGGCGTCGTCGAAGATCACGAACGGGCTCTTGCCGCCGAGTTCCATGCTGAACTTCTTCAGCCCGGCGGCCTGCACGATGCGGTGGCCGGTGGCGGTGCTGCCGGTGAAGCTGATGGCGCGCACGTCGGGGTGGCGGCACAGCGCCTCGCCGGCGGTCTTGCCGAAGCCGTGCACCAGGTTCAGCACGCCCGGCGGAATGCCCGCCTCCAGCGCCAGCTCGCCCAGCCGCGCGGCCGAAAGCGGCGACAGCTCGCTCATCTTCAGCACCGCCGTGTTGCCGAAGGCCAGGCAGGGCGCGACCTTCCAGGTGGCGGTCATGAAGGGCACGTTCCACGGGCTGATCAGCGCGCACACGCCCACCGGGTGGAACAGCGTGTAGTTCAGATGCGTCGGCGTCGGGTAGGTGTGGCCGTCCACGCGCGTGCACATCTCGGCGAAGTAGTAGTAGTTGTCGGCCGCGCGCGGCACCAGCTGCTTGCCGGTCTGCGCGATCACCTGCCCGGTGTCCATCGTCTCGGTGCGCGCGATCTCGGGCACATGGGCCGCGATCAGGTCGCCCAGCCGGCGCATCAGCCGCGCACGTTCGGTGGCCGGCAGACCGGCCCACTTCGGAAACGCCGCCTTGGCGGCAGCCACCGCCGCCTGCACCTCATGCTCGCCACCGGCGGCCACCTCGGCCAGCGGCTCCTGCGTGGCCGGGTTCAGGGTCTGGAAGCGCTCGGGGCTGTCGACGGGCTTGCCGTCGATCAGGTGCAGGATGGTTCGCATGCGCAGGGCTCCTAGCGGCCGAAGGCGTCGTCGCCGACCAGTGTGTTGACGAGGCGCCCGATGCCGTCGATCTCGGTCGCCACCTCATCGCCGGCCTCGACGTTGACCACGCCGTCAGGCGTGCCGGTGAGGATCACATCGCCGGCCTGCAGCGTCATGAACGCGCTCAGGTACTCGATCAGCGACGCGATGTCGTGGATCATGTTCGAGGTGTGACCCTGCTGCGTGGTGCGGCCGTTGACCTGCGTGCGCAGCGCCAGCGCCTGCGGGTCGGGCACCTCGGCGGCGTCGACGAACCAGGGGCCCAGCGCCGTCGCGCCGTCGCGGTTCTTCACGCGCAGGTTGGGGCGGTACCAGTTCTCGAGGTAGTCGCGCACGGCGTAGTCGTTGGCCACCGTGTAGCCGGCCACGTGCTGCATCGCGTCGGCACGGCGCACGCGCGTGGCGGTGGCGCCGATCACCACCGCCAGCTCGCATTCGTAGTGCATGAAGGCGGCGTTGCGCGGGCGGCGTGTCAGCCCCCGGTGGCCGACCAGACTGCCCGGGCCCTTGATGAAGA
>JBBQOR010000617.1:0-2097 GCA_038331055.1 Burkholderiales bacterium | reverse complement strand
CATGCACTCGGCCAGTGCGTCCTGCCCGGCATGGCCGAAGGGCGTGTGGCCCAGGTCGTGCGCCAGCGCGATGGCCTCGACCAGGTCTTCGCACAGCGCCAGCGCCCGCGCCATCGAGCGGCCCAGCTGCGAGACCTCCAGCGAATGCGTCAGCCGGGTGCGGAAGAGGTCGCCCTCGTGGTTGACGAAGACCTGCGTCTTGTAGACCAGCCGCCGGAACGCCTGGCTGTGCACGATGCGGTCGCGGTCGCGCTGGTGCTCCGAGCGCGGCGCGGCCGAGGCCTCGGAATGGCGGCGGCCGCGCGTGCGCGCGGGGTCGCTGGCCCAGCGTGCCAGGCCGTTTCCTGCCGCCGGTTCAGCCGGCATGCGCCGCGATGACCTCGAGCACCACCGCGTCAGGCGCCGGGCGCAGCGCGGCACGGCCGGGCTCGGTGAGCACGACGAAGCGGATCTCGCCGGCCTCGGCCTTCTTGTCGGCGCGCATGAGTGTCAACCAAAGCTGCGCGCCCAGATCCGGCGCGCGTACCGGCAGCCCGGCCCGTTCGATCAGGCGGCGCAAGCGCAGCGCGAAGGCCGGCGTCACACCGCCCAGCCGCGCCGACAGGTCGGCGGCCATCACCATGCCG
Source organism: Burkholderiales bacterium (assembly GCA_038331055.1). GTDB lineage: Bacteria > Pseudomonadota > Gammaproteobacteria > Burkholderiales > Burkholderiaceae_C > Rubrivivax. The sequence continues at coordinate 1,471 of JBBQOR010000617.1, read as the reverse complement.
CAGCCCACGGCTTCGCCGTGCAGCCACTCGCCGTAGCCCAGGCCGGCCTCGATGGCGTGGCCGAAGGTGTGGCCGAAGTTCAGGATCGCGCGCAGCCCGCTCTCGCGCTCGTCCATCCCCACCACCTCGGCCTTGATCTCGCATGAGCGGCGCACGGCATAAGCCAGCGCCACACGGTCGCGCTGGCGCAGGGCATCGAGGTGCGCCTCGAGCCAGTCGAGAAAGCCGATGTCGGCGATCGGCCCGTACTTGATGACTTCGGCCAGCCCGGCGCTGAGTTCACGCGCCGGCAGCGTATCGAGCGTGGCCAGGTCACAGACCACCCGCCGAGGCTGGTAGAACGCACCGATCATGTTCTTGCCGCTCGGATGGTTGATGGCCGTCTTGCCGCCCACCGACGAGTCCACCTGCGCCAGCAGCGTGGTCGGCACCTGCACGAAGGGCACGCCGCGCATGAAGCAGGCGGCGGCAAAGCCGCACAGGTCGCCGACCACCCCGCCGCCCAGCGCGAAGAGCACCGTCTTGCGGTCGGCGCCCTCGGCGAGCAGGAAGTCGAACACCGCGTTCAGCGTCGACCAATCCTTGTGCGCCTCGCCGTCGGGGATCTCGACCAGCAGCACGCGCGCGTAGAGCGGCGCCAGTGCGGTGCGCAGCGCCGTCCCGTACAGCCCGGCGACCAACGCATTGCTCACGATCACCGCACAGGTGGCCTGCGGCAGGCCGCGCCATGAAGCCGGGTCGGCCAGCAGGCCGGCGCCGATCAGGATGTCGTATCGGCTGTCCGGGGTGGCCACCGTGACGGGGGCTGAAGGCGACGGGGCGTCCATCTGCAAAGAGTTTAAGGCGCGCCTGCCGCGCCTCCGCCCTGACCTCAACCCCGCGGCTGATCGACCCGCGAAGGCACGCGCTGCGGGTCCACCAGCCCGGCCAGTTCGAGCTGCATCAGCACCATGCCGAGCAGCGCCTGCACCGATGAGCGTGGGGTCTCGATCACGAAGTGCGCGCAGCGGCGGTACAGCGGATCGCGCTCGCGGTAAAGCTCACGCAAACGGCGCAGCGGGTCGGCCACCTGCAGCAGCGGGCGATGGGTGTCGTGGCGCAGCCGGCGGTGCAGATCTTCGGGCGAAGAGCGCAGGTAGACGACGGTGGTGCGCTGGTGCAGGTGATCCCGATTGGCCGGGCGCAGCACCGCGCCGCCGCCGGTGGCAAGCACTACCTCGGCCAGCGTGCTCAGGTCGTCGATGGCCTGTTGCTCGGCATCGCGGAAGGCGGACTCGCCCTGCTGCGCGAAGACCTCGCGCACCGGCATGCCCAGGCGATGTTCGATCTCGGTGTCGCTGTCGACAAAGCGCAAACCCAGTTGCCGCGCCAGTTGCCGACCGACAGTGGACTTGCCGCAACCCGGCATGCCGACCAGCGAGACCCTCACGGCCGGCGCAGCAAACTCACTGCACGTTGGCGCAGTAGGCTG
>JBBQOR010000616.1:0-2100 GCA_038331055.1 Burkholderiales bacterium | reverse complement strand
GGCTGTCAGGACCGACCGGTCTATGTCGAACCCGTTTGCGCACGCGCGCTGATGTTCAAGTGCCAAAGCTCCGAATCCGGCCCCTCGAGATGACGATGGATTTCGACGAAACCATGGCTCGCAAGCAACGCATGCAGGCTTTCACCGGTATAGCCCCAGCGGTGTGCGTCTTCGCGTGATCCGCCGCGGGACTCGTCCCGCCAGCCGTAAAAACCGGCCATCGCGTGGGCTCTTTGATTGGGCAATGTGCTGGTGGCGGTACCCATGAATTGTTGGCAATGAAACATCAGATCGGGGCAGATGATGTGCAGCAAGCCATTGGGTTTCAAGACCTGGTGCCAGCTCTCGAGGGCCTCGCGAGCGTCATTGGGATCCAGATGTTCGATCATGTGGCGCGTATAGATCTCATCGACCGAAGATCGAGCGAAATGCATGTGGATCTTCCACGCGTCGCAGACCACGTGCGTGACCTTGGTCGGCCGCGTATCGATGTTGAGATAGCCGTCCTTGCCGACATCCGCACAGCCGATGTTCAGTTTGATGGGATAGGTCATTCCTTTGCCCTTTCGCGCCTACATCACCGCGCCCAGCTGCCAGGGCACGAACTCGTTCTGCCCATAGCCGTGCTGCTCGCTCTTGGTGGCACGGCCCGAGGCGGTGTCGAGCATCAGTCTGAAGATGCGCTCGCCCATCTCGTCCACGCTGCTCAGGCCCTCGACGATGCTGCCGCAGTCGATATCGATGTCGTCCTGCTGCTTGAGCCACAGCGCGGTGTTGGTGCTGAGCTTGAGCGAAGGCGAGGGCGCGCAGCCATAGGCTGATCCGCGGCCGGTGGTGAAGCAGATCAGGTTGGCGCCGCCGGCCACCTGACCGGTGGCTGAGACCGGGTCGTAGCCTGGCGTATCCATGTAGACGAAGCCCTTGGCGCGCACCGCTTCGGCGAACTCGACCACCTCGACCAGGTTGGTGGTGCCGCTCTTGGCAATCGCGCCCAGGCTCTTCTCCAGGATCGTCGTCAGCCCGCCGGCCTTGTTGCCGGCCGAAGGGTTGTTGTCCATCTGCATGCCGTTGCGCGCCGTATAGCGCTGCCACCAGGCAATGCGCGCGAGCAGCTTGTCGGCCACCTCGCGGCTGACCGCACGGCGCGTCAGCAGGTGCTCGCCGCCGTAGATCTCGGGCGTCTCGCTCAGGATCGCGCTGCCGCCGTGGCGCACCAGCCGGTCCACCGCCGCGCCCAGGGCAGGGTTGGCGCTGATGCCCGAGTAACCATCGCTGCCGCCGCACTGCAGGCCGACGATCAGGTGACTCGCCGGCACCGGCTGGCGGCGCACCCGGTTGGCATGCGGCAGCATCTCGCGCACCAGCTCGACACCGCGCGCCACCGTCTTCGTGGTGCCTCCCGTGTCCTGGATGTTGAAGGTGCGCAGCCAGGCGCCCTCGGCCAGCCCTTCCTGCGCCACCAACCCCTGGATCTGGTTGGTCTCGCAGCCCAGGCCGACGATCAGCACGCCGGCGAAGTTGGCGTGCCGCGCATAGCCGCCGAGCGTGCGGCGCAGCACCTGCAGTTCCTCGCCGTCACTGTCGGTGGCGCAGCCCATGCCGTGCGTGAGCGCGACCACGCCGTCGACGTTCGGGAACGCGGCCAGCGCCTCGGGCCGGATGTCGCGTCTGAACTGGTCGGCAATCGCCCGCGCGGCAGTGGCCGAGCAGTTCACGCTGGTCAGCACGCCGATGTAGTTGCGCGTGGCCACGCGGCCGTCGGCGCGCACGATGCCGTCGAAGGTGGCCGGCACCGGCTCATGGCGGGTGGGAGTGGCGCCGGCCGTGGGCTCGTGCGTGCGCTCGAACTCGCTGAAGGCCAGGTTGTGCGTGTGCACATGCTGGCCGGGCGCGATCGCCTGGGTGGCGCTGCCGATGACCTGGTCGTAGCGGCGCACGGCTTCGCCGGCCGCGATGGCGCGGGTAGCGATCTTGTGGCCCGGCGGCACCAGACCGGCGACGGTGACGCCTTCATCCGCCAGCACCTGCCCGGACAACAGCTGCCGGCGCGCGATGACGACGTTGTCGCCCGCGTGGATGCGGATCGTCGGGCCGGCCATC
>JBBQOR010000615.1:0-2104 GCA_038331055.1 Burkholderiales bacterium | reverse complement strand
CCGAGAAGGCCAGCGCCACGCCCAGCGCCACCGCCAGCAGCGCCACCGCATGCCGCCACGGGTGGTGGCGCCACTCGCGCACGATCAGCGGCAGCAGATGGGCCAGCGGCAGGCGCGGCATGGCAGTCGCCCTCAGGCGGGGTGGATGCCGTCGGCCGCCAGCCGCAGCACGCGGTCTGCGCGCGCCGCGGCGGCGCTGGAGTGCGTCACCAGCAGGCAGGCGGCGCCGGCTTCGCGCACCTGCGTGCTCAGCGCGTCCAGCACACGCTGCGCGGTGGCGGGGTCGAGGTTGCCGGTGGGCTCGTCGGCAAGGATCAGCGCCGGGGCGTGCACCACGGCGCGGGCGATGGCCACGCGCTGCAACTGTCCGCCCGAGAGCTGCGCCGGCAGCCGCGCGCCCAGGCCCTGCAGCCCCACGGCAACCAGCACCTGCGCCACGCGCGCCGCATCGGGCCGGCCCAGCAGGCGCAGCGGCAACTCGACGTTCTCGGCCACGCTCAGATGCGGCAGCACGTGAAAGGCCTGGAAGACGAAGCCCACGTGCTGGCGGCGCAGCCGCGCAAGCGCGTCGTCGTCCAGCCTGGCCAGGTCGTGCCCGACCAGCCGGATGGCGCCCTGGTCGGCACGGTCCAGCCCGGCCACGCAGTTCAGCAAGGTGGACTTGCCCACGCCCGATTCGCCCAGCAGCGCGACGAACTCGCCGCGGCGCAGGCTCAGCGACAGGCCGGCAAAGACCGGCGCGCCGGCGTAGGACTTGCCCAGCGCATGCACCTGCAGCACGGGCTCTGCGGCGTCGTCGCTAACGGCCGCTTGCGCTGGCGGGTCGTTGGGGATCAAGCGGGTGCGCCTTGTGCCAATGCCCGCATCGCCTGCAACGCACGCGGCAGGGCACCCTGCACGTCGCAGGCGATCACCGTGCGCGTTGGCGTGCCACGCAGCCAGGTCAGCTGGCGCTTGGCCAGCTGGCGCGTGGCCGCGACGGCCGCCTCGCGCAGTCCGTCCAGCGATCCGTCTTGCAGCGCCGCCCAGGCCTGACGGTAGCCCACGGCGCGCATCGACGGCAGCCCCGGATGCAGGTCGTCGCGGGCGCGCAGTGCACGCACCTCGTCGAGGAAGCCGGCTGCCAGCATCGCGTCGAAGCGCGCCGCGATGCGTTCATGCAGCCAGCCGCGATCGGTGGGCTCCAGGCTGAGGAGGGGCCAGGCGGTGGACGCATCGGCGTCGGGTTGCGCACCGCGCTGCCAGTCCGACAGCGGCTGACCGCTGCTCAGGTAGACCTCGAGCGCGCGCTGCACACGCTGGCGGTCGGCCGGTGCGAGCCGCGCGGCAGTGATCGGGTCGACACGTGCCAGCTCGGCATGCAGTGCGGCCCAGCCCTCAGCCGCCGCGCGGGCATCGAGCTGCGCGCGCAAGGCCGGGCTGGCCGACGGGATCGCATCCAGCCCTTCGCGCAGGGCCTTGAAGTACAGCATGGTGCCGCCCACCAGCAGAGGCAGACGTCCGCGTGCGCGGACTTCGGCCGCGGCGCGCTGCGCATCGGCCACGAAGCGCGCCGCCGAGTAGGTCTGGGCCGGGTCGAGCAGGTCGATCAGGTGGTGCGACACGGCCGCGCGCTCGGCCACGCCGGGCTTGGCCGTGCCGATGTCCATGCCGCGGTAGACCAGCGCCGAGTCGACGCTGACGATCTCGACCGCCTGCGTGGCCGAGAAAGCCATCGCGGCAGCCGTCTTGCCGCTGGCCGTCGGCCCGGCCAGGCACAGCCCGAGGATCATGCGTGGCGGGTCGGGCGGTGAATCATCGAACGAGGGTACCAGGGGCCGCCAGGCATTGCCGACCGTCGCGTCAACGCAGCGTCGGCAGCTCGAACAGTTCGGCCAGCGCCTGCCGGTACTGCGCCTGGCCGACCGCGTTGGTGTTGTGGTGCGAACCGCCGTCGACGAGCACGAAACGCTTCGGCGCGGCGGCGCGTTCGTACAGCGCGCGGCCGAGTTCCGGGCTGATCAGGTTGTCGTTGCTGCCATGCACCACCAGCACCGGCGCGCGCACGGCCCCGATGCGGCGCCCAGCGTCGAAGCGCTGTGTGATCAGCGGGCCCACCGGCAGC
>JBBQOR010000614.1:0-2105 GCA_038331055.1 Burkholderiales bacterium | reverse complement strand
CACCGGGCTGGGCCTGTCGATCGTCAAGCATGTCATGCAACCCCATGGTGGCCAGATCGACGTGCAGAGCGAGCCCGGCAAGGGTTCGCGCTTCAAGCTGACGTTGCCGGCCGCGCGCGTTCGTCATGTGGCCACGGCGACCAGCGTCGCGACGCCCATGGCGGCCTGAACGCCAGGGGCTCAGCGCGTGGCGATGCGCCGGTAGACCACCGTGATCTCACCGCGCTCGGTCGGCCTGCGCACCACCGTCAGCGTCTGCCAGCCTTTCGGCGCTGGCGGGGCTTGCGCCGCGCGCAGCACCTGCAAGGCATAGCCGCAGCGGCTGCGCTCGAGCGACTGCGGCCGCGCATCCACGCGCCACGGCCCCATGTACTCCAGCGCGGCAACCAGCGAGGGCCGCAAGGCGTCGCCGGCGATGCAGGCTTCGCGAGGAATGTGCGGCACCAGGCGTTCGATCAGCGGCCGGTAGCTGCGCGCGTAGTCCAGCAGCGGCAACCACAGCGTCATCAGCAACAACCAGCACAGCGCCACGCCGCCGGCGGGCAGCACCATGCTCTTCCAGACCGCCTCGCGGTGGCGGCCGGTGCGCCAGCGCAGCAGCCACAGCCAGGCCAGTGTGGCGGCGATGCCCAGCGCCAGTTCCGGCCAGGACATCGTGGCCTCGAAACCCGGGGCCAGCTTGGCCACGTTGGCCGCAGGCTTGGCCGGCGTGCCGGTCTGGAAAGCCGCGTAGATGACCCAGATCGCCGCCGCGCACAACGTGAAGAAGAACATCGAGAACCAGTCGATGGCGGCGGCTGCGCTGCGCTCGAGCGTTGGCAGCGCGAAGGCGGCCAGTACCGCCATGCCCGGCAGCGCGAGCATCAGCGCCCGGTCCCAGCCGTCCATCGCCAGGTTCGCGCCCAGCGCGACGGCCACTGTCACTAGCGGCACGGACAGGTGACGATGGCCCAGGTGGCCGCGCCAGCGCCATAGTGTCCATAGCACCAGCGGCCAGGCCGGCCAGAGGAACCACAGCCACTGGCGCAACAGCGACCAGGCGGTGTCGACGTCGAGCGTGGTCGTGACCCGCCAGCGCAGGCCGCCCGTGGTGAAGGCCAACGCCAGCGCCGCCACGGTACCGGCCAGCATCCAGGGCGCGAGGGCGCGCACCCGCTCGTAGCTTGATCGCCAGCAGACCACCGCGCCGGCCAGCCCGGTCAACAGCGCCACCCAAGGCGCGCCGCTGCCGGCCAGCATGGGCAGCGCGGCGAGCACGGCGGCTCGCGACCGGGTGTCGCGAAAGGGCGCCGCAGCCAACCCGTAGAGCAGCAGGCTGACGCTGGCCAGCTGCGCCAGTTCTGGCGTTGTCTCGTGACCCAGTTGCAGCAGGCCGAGCGAGGCCACCAACGCGAGCAAAGCGCCGTCGGCGATGGCCCGTGCGTAGTCCACCGGTGCGGCTTCGCCGCCGAATGCGAAGGGCAGCGGCAACGCAGCGTCGGTGCGTGCGAGGTGAAAGGTGGCGTACCAGACCAGCGCCAGCACGACCGCCAGCAGCAGCGCAAAGGGCATCCGCGCCGCGATCGCCGGGTCAAGCGCTGGCGACAGCAGCGCGATGAAGACAGCGCCGAGCCAGTGCGGCAGTGGCGCGCCGTCCAGCGGCACGCCACCCAGCGTGGGCGCAAGCCAGCTGCTACGCCCCTCGGCCAGACCGAGCATCACGCCGAAGGCGCTCAGATCGGCGTTGCGCCAGGGATCGCGCCCGAACATGCCCGGCAGCACGTAAGCCGCACACAGCAGCAGCAGCGCAAGCCGCGGTAGCCGGCGCGCTGCGGAGCGCGTGACGAGGGCCGGATTGGGAACACTCACGCGCCGATGATGCCGGATGAAGACATGAAAAAAGGCAGCCGCGGCTGCCTTGTTCCGAAGCCGACGGCCACAGCCGTCGGACGCGACATCACTTCTTCAAGCCGACACGGGCGAACTTGTTGCGGAACTTCTCGACGCGACCGCCCAGACTGTCGATGCTCTTTTGAGTGCCGGTGTAGAACGGATGCGACTCGCTGGTGCTCTCGGCCTTGAACAGCGGCAACTCGCGGCCGTCGTCCATCTTGATCGTTTCCCTG
>JBBQOR010000613.1:0-2116 GCA_038331055.1 Burkholderiales bacterium | reverse complement strand
GGGGGCGCAGCTGTCGGGTGCCGGACCGGTGCTGACGGTGCGGCGCGCGATCGCCTTGCTGGGTCTGGATGGCGTGCGCCGCGGCGCGCTGGCGCTGCGCAACTGGCCCGGTCCGCTCGACGCCGAAGGCGCACAGGCGCTGCAGGCGCTGATCGATCGCTGCCGCCATGCGGCCCGCACCGCCGTGGCGTTGCGCCCTGCGGGCTACGACGCCGAGGTGGTGTTCCTGATCACGCTGATGCAGAACCTGGGGCGCTTGCTGGTGCACTATCACTTCGCAGACGAAGCGCGCCAGATCAGCCGCCTGAGAGAGCCGCTGGCGGCAACCGCCGAGGGCGAGCGCCCCGAACCCGGACTGAGCGAAGAAGCAGCCTGCCACGCCGTCCTGGGTGTCGATGCGGAACAGCTTGGCGCAGCCGTCGCGCGCCATTGGGGCTTGGCCGACGAGGTGCTGCCGATGATCCGCCGCCACCCGCTCACCACGCCGGTGCGCAACGCCGACCACGACGCCGACATGCTGCGCGCCACGGCCAGCTGCGCCAACGAGGCGGTCGATGTCCAGTCACTGCCCGCTGCCATGCGCGGCGCTGCGCTGGAACGGGTGGCGCAGCGTTACGCCCGACTGCTGCAGATCGGGGTGAGCGACTTGAACGCAGCGCTGAAAGCGCCGCTTCGCGGTCCGCTCGAAGGCGGAGGGGTCGCAGAGCCCCAAGCCAGAGTGTCTGATGGGGCTGCGGCTTGAGTGCCGCGCACATCGCCAGCCCGCGGCTCGGACGCTTCGAGCTGCTGAGCGAACTCGGCCGCGGCGCGCAGGCCGTGGTCTGGCTCGCGCACGATCCCCGGCTCGACCGCGAAGTGGCTCTGAAGCTGCTGAATCCGGCACCCGATGGCGAAGTCGCCGATGCCCAGGAAAGCTGGCTCGACGAGGCCCGCGCCGTCAGCCGGCTCTCTCATCCGAACATCGTGCCGGTATTCGAAGCCGACACCCATGCCGGCCAGCCCTATCTGGTGTTCGAGTACGTGGAAGGACCGACGCTGGCGCAGTCGCGGCGCAGCAAACCGAGCCGGCCCGCCCGCGAAGCGGTGGAGCTGCTGCTGGGGGTGCTGGACGCGCTGGCGGCAGCGCACGAACAGGGTCTGGTGCACCGCGACCTGAAGCCCTCGAACGTGCTGCTCGGCAGCGACGGCCGGGCCCGGGTGATGGACTTCGGCATCGCGGCGCGGGTCTCGCGCGGCGACGGCCGCATCGTCGGCACGCCGGGCTACATGTCGCCCGAAGCGGCCCGCGGTGAGCCGCCGATGCCTGCGATGGACGTGTTCGCTGCCGGCGTGATGCTGGGCGAGCTGCTTGCGGGCGCGCCGCTGATGCGCGAAACCGACCCCTTGCGCGCCGTGGCGCGGGTGCAGCAGGAAGACCTGCAGTTGCCGGCGGCGCTGCGCATCGACGATGCCTTGCGTGGCATCGTGCAGCGCGCGCTGGCGCGCGACCCGAGGGCCCGCTTCGACAGCGCGCGGTCGATGCACCAGGCCCTGTCGACGTGGCTGCAGCCGGCCGAACCCGCCGTCGCCGCGGGCGACGCCGGCGCCACCAGCGCCACGCTCGAATTCCTGTTGCGGCGCATGCGCCACAAGACCGACTTTCCCGCCCTGTCGGCGTCGGTGGTGCGAATCCAGAAAGTGGCCACCTCGGACACCGAGTCGCTGCGCAGCCTCAGCGACGAGGTCATGCACGACGTGGCGCTGACCAACAAGCTGCTGCGCATGGTCAACACCGCGCATTTCGCGAACCGCAGTGGCGGCGGCGTCAGCACCGTTTCCCGGGCCGTCGCGCTGGTCGGCTTCGCCGGCATCCGCAACATGGCGTTGTCTGTGTTGCTACTCGAACACATGGGCGACAAGGCCCACGCCCATCAGTTGAAGGAAGAGTTCCTGAGGGCCCTGATGGCCGGCACCATGGCCGGCGAACTGGCACCGCTGGCGGGTGAGGGCGAAGATGCCTTCCTGGCCGCCATGTTCCAGAACCTGGGCCGCCTGCTGACCGAGTTCTACTTCGCAGAAGAAGCGCTGCAGATTCGCCAGGCGCTCGGCGGCACCGAAGCGGCCTGGCAACTGCAGT
>JBBQOR010000612.1:0-2121 GCA_038331055.1 Burkholderiales bacterium | reverse complement strand
CGATGTCGACGTTGTCCTTGACGACGAAGGTGGCCGGCGCAACGCCGGCTCAGGTGCGCCGGCTCAGGTGCGCCGGCTCAGGTCCGCCAGATGCGCGGCGGGTTGCCCGGCAGGTCCCAGGCGATGCGGCGCCACGCGGTGCGCACGCGCCCCAGCAGCGCCATCGCCGGCTCGACGCGGGGCGCCAGCACGCGCATCAGCAGCACGGACGGCTGCACCAGCGTGACGCCGGCGCGTGGGTGCAGGGCATCGTTGGCGATTGCCGCCTGCGCCGCTTCGAGCAGCGCCTCGGTGCGCGCCGGCGCCAGCGCACTGCCGGCGACGAACCACAGCGTGACCAGCACGCGCTGGCCGGCCCAGCCGAGCGGCGAGTCGAGCAGCCGGCGGTCGCTGGCGTCGACACGGCCGCGTTCGAGCCACACGCCGGGCACTTCCAGCCGCTGCTCAAAACTACCGCGCTCGAAGCCCGCGCCGGCCGCCGGCAAGCCCAGCGCCAGCACCTCCCAGCCCATCGCCTCAGCGCCCGGGGCGGGCTCGATGCGCAGGTGGTTGGCGGCCAGGCAGCCATCGAAGGCGATGGTCTCGAGAGGCAGCCACTCCAGCCGCGCGCCGGCGGCCAGCCTCAACGTGGCGCTCTGCACCGCCTGCGCGCCGGTGCTGCGGTAGAAGCGCGTGGCGCCCGGCGTGGTGATCAGCGCATGCGCCCCCTCGTCGAGCCGTGCGTCGATCTGCAGGTGGTCGCCGCCGACGATGCCGCCCGGCGGATGCACGAGCACGTGGTGGCAGACGTCCGGGCCCTCGGGGTAGAGCCGCTGCAGCACGCGCAGCGGGCCTTCGTGCAGGTCGTGGGCGACGGTGCGCCCGGCGTCGGCCGGCCCGTCGCGCCAGTAGTGCAGCGCGAGGTGGCCGCGCCAGCTCACCGGCCCGACCAGAAACTGCGGTGCAGTGCGGCGATCTCGTCTTCGGCGGCCGCCACCGGCCCGAGCACGCGCATCGCCTTCTGGCCGCGTGCGAAAACCTCGCGGCAGGGCAGATCGAGCGTCGGGTTCTCGGGGTGCGCGCCGGTCAGTGCCAGCAGCGCGGCTTCGCTCATGCCATAGACCAGCCCGCCGACATGCGCCCAGTACTGCGTGCCGGCACACATCGCGCACGGCTCCACGGTGGTGACCAGCGTGCAGTGCCACAGATAGTCGGGCGTGAAGCGTGATGCGGCATCGCGCGCCAGCACCGCTTCGGCGTGGTTCACGCTGTCGACGTTGCCCTGCTCGACCAGCACGGTCTCGCCATCGGGCGCCACCAGCAGCGCGCCGAAGGGGTGGTGCCCCGCCTGCAGCGCCGCGGCAGCCGTCTGGTTGGCCCGGCGCAGGTGGCGCAGCGCCTGCTCTTCGGTCACACCGCCTGCGAGCCGCGGTGCGCCCAGCCGGTGGTGCGCTTCTCGACCCAGCTGAAGAGCTCGTACATGGCCATCGCCATCGCGCCGATGGTCACCAGCCCGGCGAAGGCCAGCGACATGCGCTGCTGGCTGCCGGCGGTCTGCATCAGGTAGCCGATGCCCGAGTCGCCGGCGGTCATCTCGGCCAGCACGGTGCCGACGAAGGCCAGCGTGATGGCCACCTTCAGGCTGGCGTAGAAGTAGGGCATCGAGCGCGGCAGGCCGACCTTGACCAGCACGTCCCAGCGTTTGGCGCCGAGCACGCGCAGCACGTCCTCGAGCTCGGGCTCCAGCGTGGCCAGGCCGGTGGCGATGTTCACGGTGATGGGAAAGAAGCTGATCAGGAAGGCCGTCAGCACGCCCGGGCCGATGCCGATGCCGAACCAGACCACCAGGATCGGCACCACCGCCGCCTTGGGCACGGCATTGAAGGCCACCATCAGCGGGTACAGCGCGGTGTAGGCCAGCCGAGAGCTGCCGATGAGGAAGCCCAGCATCACGCCGACCACGATGCTCAGCGCAAAGCCCAGCATCGTGACCCAGAAGGTCTTCCAGGCGGCTTCAATCAGCGCGGCCCTGAACTCGACGAACTGCAGCGTGATCGCCCAGGGGCTGGGGAAGATGAACTCCGGAATCGAGAACAGCATCACCACCAGCTGCCACAGCAGCAGCGCTGCGGCCAGCACGAT
>JBBQOR010000611.1:0-2129 GCA_038331055.1 Burkholderiales bacterium | reverse complement strand
CCACCTGCGCGCTGTTGTTCGTCCTTGCGCTGCTGCTGGCAAACCGGGTCCCGCTCGCGCTGCCGGCGCAGACGCGCATGCGCGGCGTGCTGATCGGTGCGCTCCTTCTGGTGCAGAGCTACTGCATTTTTTCGGCTGTGGCTCGGATTCCTGTGGCGCTTGCCCTGCTTGCGTTCAACACCTATCCGATCGTGATCGCGCTGATCGCCTGGTTCATGGATGGCGAGCGGCCTACGCGGCGCACACTGTTTGCCATGCCGGTTGCGCTCGCCGGCCTTGCGCTCGCCCTTGATGTCGGCGGATGGAGCGGAGTCGGGGCGCGCGGTTTCGCGGGACGCTGGGACGAGATCGGCGTGGGGGTGCTGTTCGCCTGTGGCGCCTCGGCGTCGTTCAGCGCGGCGCTCTACCTGACCACGCGCTGGATGAAGGACGTCGACGGTCGCGTGCGCACCCTGCTTGCCACCAGCACCATTGCAGTTCTTACGCTTGCCGGCGGAGGCGCGGCGGGTGCATTCGCGCTGCCGGTCGATGGCACGGGCTGGCTGGCGCTCGGCCTGATGGGCCTGTTCTACAGCACCGCAGTGACGTCGCTGTTCGTGGTGCTGCCCCGGATCGGCGTGGTGAATAACTCCGCGGCGCTGAATTTCGAGCCGATTGCGGTGCTGGTCATGGGATGGATATTGCTCGGGCAGACCATGGCGCCCCTGCAAATTGTCGGCGCGGCGATCGTGATCGGCGCGATCCTGGCGCTCAGCACCGGGAAGAAGTAGGCCGGGCTACTCCGGCTGAAAGCGCACCACGCGGTTACGGCCGCTGTTCTTCGCCGTGTACATGGCACGGTCGGCGCGCCCCAGGACCGAGTCGACGGTCTGGCCGTCCTGCGGAAGGCTGGCGACGCCGATACTGACCGTGGATACTACGGATTTGCCGTCAAACAGCAGGGGCTTGGCGTTCATCGCATCGCGGATCCGCTCGGCCACGTCCATCGCGCCTTCGGGCGGCGTTTCGGGCAGCAGCACGACGAACTCGTCGCCCCCGTAGCGGGCCGGCACGTCGGTGTTGCGCAGTTCTGCCTGGATGCGGTTGGAAAGGTGGCGCAGCAGCCGGTTGCCCGCCTCGTGGCCGTGCGTGTCGTTGACCGCCTTCAGGTTGTCCGAATCCACCATCAGCAAGCTCACCGGGCGCCCGTAGCGCTGGGCTTGCGCGAACAGGCGATCGGCGATGATCGCGAATCCGCGCGTGTTGTACAGGCCGGTGAGTTCGTCGGTTTCCGAAAGCAGCTTGGCTTTGTTCAGGCCGTAGCGGATGTCCGCCGAGAACATCGTGGTCACGTAGGCCACGAGCAGGACCGGGGCAAGCTGCGCGGCCAGGCCGCCGATGCCGCGCAGCGTGACCAGCGTGTGCGACGCATCGCCGTCGCCGAGCAGGACGTGACAGGCCGCGATCAGGGCGACTTCGATCAGCGTGGTCAGCTTGCCCAGCGTAAGCGCACTGGTGATGACCGCAAGGAGATAGGTGTTGAGCAGCGGGCTGGCCAGCCTGCCGGTGAACCAGAGCGACCACGTGATGAACACGATCATCGCCCAGGTTTCGATCGCGATCTTCCAGCGTGATTCGCGCTTGTAGAAATTGGCGTAACGGAAGCTCATCACGAACGCGGCGTAGAAGAATGCTGCCGCGCTGATCGCCAGCTCGTCCTCCGAAGCAAGGCTGCCGAAAGCGAGGTACAGAAGCACCAGGATCAGCAGCAGCCATTCGATTTCGGCAACCGTGCGCGAAATTCCGCGCAGTTCCTCCTCCTCGATGCTGAGCGGGCGCTCGCGCGCCGCGGGATCGGTTGCCTCCGGCGTTACCATCGCAGGTCTATCCCCAGATGGCTCTTGCGGTCTGCACCACATGGCGCATTTTTGCGGCCTGGTCTTCCGCGGACACCTGGTTGCCGTGCTCGGTACTGGAGAAACCGCACTGCGGCGACAGGCACAGCTGCTCGAGCGGCACATAGTGCGAGGCTTCGTCGACCCGCGTCTTCAGTTCCTCGACCGGCTCCAGCGCAGGGATCTTGCTCGACACCAGGCCGAGCACGATTATTTTTCCTTCCGGCACAAAGCGCAGGGGCGAAAACCCCCCTG
>JBBQOR010000610.1:0-2133 GCA_038331055.1 Burkholderiales bacterium | reverse complement strand
GGCTTCGCGGTGGTGGCTGCCGAAGTGCGCAAGCTGGCCGAGCGCAGCCAGGAAGCAGCCAAGGAGATTGGCGACCTGGCGGGCAACAGTGTGAGCACCGCAGAGCGCGCCGGCAAGCTGCTCGACGAGATCGTGCCTTCGATCCAGAAGACATCCGAATTGGTGCAGGAGATCGCTGCGGCTTCGAGCGAACAGAGCCAGTCCGTGACGCAGATCGGCGGGGCGATGGGACAGCTGAGCAAAGCCACGCAGCAGAACGCGTCGGCTTCCGAAGAACTGGCGGCGACTTCCGAAGAGCTGTCCGGTCAGGCTGAGCAGCTGCAGCAGTCGGTGGCCTTCTTCAACCTGGGCGGCGGCGAACCGGCGCGCAAGGGCAAGCCAGCCGCCAATGCGGCCGCCGAGCGTCGCAGCGGCAACTCGCCCATGCGCGCGGGCCACAAGCCCGTCGCGGCCGCGCCCCGGGTCGCGGCCACCGGCACGAACGGCACCAACGGCAACTTCCGTCCTTATTGAGGTGGCGCCATGGCAAACCCAAAGAGTGTCGCCACGGCCCGCTTATCGGCGGTGAATGCACCGGCCGTCGATGCGCCGGCCCAGTTTCTGACCTTCACGCTCGGCGAGGAGGTGTTCGCGATGGACATCCGCACCGTGCGCGAAATCATCCAGGTCGGGCCGATGACCACGGTGCCGCTGATGCCGGGCTTCGTGCGCGGGGTCATCAACCTGCGCGGTGCGGTGGTGCCGGTGATCGACCTTCAGTCGCGCTTCGGCCGGCCGCGGGCCACCGTCGGCAAGAAGACCTGCATCGTGATCTTCGACGCTATCCGCGACGGGGAACGGGTCGAGCTCGGCCTGCTGGTCGACGCGGTCAGCGAGGTGATCGACATCACGCCCGAGCAGATCGAGCCGCCGCCCAACTTCGGCAGCGCGGTGCGGCGCGACTTCATCCAGGGCATGGGCAAGGTCGGCGCCCGTTTCGTCATCATTCTCGAGCCTGACAAGGCCTTCGACGTGGGCGAAATGGCGCAGCTTTGCGAAGCGGCGCAAGACGCCGTCACGGCATGAATGCGGCCCCTGTGAACACCATGTCGCGCATCACGAATATCGCCCCGGGCGCGCCTGTTGGCAGCAGCACGGGCAGCCCTTCGCTGCGCGGCGTCTGGCTCGCCGCTGGCGTGTTCTGCATGTTGATCGGCACTATCGGCATCGTCTTGCCGCTGGTGCCCACGGTCGACTGTTACGGCCTGGCGGCCATTTGCTTCGCACGCGGAAGCCGGCGCTGGGAAGTCTGGCTGCTGGCCCACCCGCGCATCGGTCCGCTGGTACGCGACTGGCGCGCCAGCCGTGCGGTGCCACTGCGCGCCAAATGGCTGGCCACGCTGTCGATGTCGCTGAGTTGCGCCTGGGCCTTCCATGCGCTCGAACCCGCGGTGGCCTGGATCCCGGCGGCCTGTTGCGCGCTGGTCGCGCTTTACCTCTGGACGCGGCCGACCCGGCCGGTATCGATCCGACTGGAAGCCTGAAATGGAAGCGCTGCGCGACGACACCTACCGCAAGATCACCTCGTTGATGTACGACAGCATCGGGCTGTCATTCAACGACAGCAAGAAGTCGCTGGTCTCGTCGCGGCTGGCGCCGCGCATCCAGCGACTGGGTATCGACGGATACGAGGACTATCTGGCGCTGATTGGCGGCCCGGCCGACGGCGGCGAGTTCCAGATGGCGATCGACCTGCTGACCACCAACGAGACCTACTTTTTCCGCGAGCCGGCGCACTACGACCTGCTGGAGCAGGAGCTGACGCGCACCAAGCCGCGCACGCTGTCGGTATGGAGCGCGGCCTCATCGTTCGGCGACGAGGCCTTCAGCACCGCGATGCTGCTGGCCGACATGCAGCAGCAGGGCCGCATCGGCAGCGCCTGGAGCGTGCTCGGCACCGACATCAGCGACCGCGTCCTGCGCAGCGCCAGCGAGGCCATCTACCCGCAGGAGCGGCTGCGCCACGTGACGCCCGAGCGGCTCAAGCGTTATTGCCTGCGCGGCGACGGCGCCTCGGACGGGCTGGTGCAAATGCAGACCAAGCTGCGCGAGCGGGTGCGTTTTGGCCAGCTCAACCTGTGCCAGAGCGTCGAC
>JBBQOR010000609.1:0-2136 GCA_038331055.1 Burkholderiales bacterium | reverse complement strand
GAGGACCGGCTGCGCCAGCTGAAGGCCGTCAACCCGAGCTTTCCGGTGGTCATCAAGGGCGACGCGAAGGTGCACTACGAGAAGGTGGTCGACGTGCTCGATCTGATGGGCCGGCTCGACATCACCCAGCTGGGTCTGGTGACGCAGCGGCTGGTCAAGTGAGCCGGCCAGCCAGCGTGCCGCATGTCAGACCTCAACGTTTCCGAAAGGCCGCCGGCCTGGTTGCGCTTCGGGCTGCCCCTGCTGGGCGTGGCTGTGCTGGGCCTGGCGGCGTGGTGGCTGATCGGATTCCTGGGCGATGCCAAGGACACCAGGAAGCCGGGCGTGCAGCAGGTGGCGATCCTGCGCCAACCGCCTCCACCACCGCCCAAGCCGCCGGAGAAGCCGCCCGAGCCGCCCAAGCTCAAGGACGAGGTGAAGATCGACACGCCGAGAGAGCTGGCCAAGCCGGCGGATTCCAGGCCGGCCGACGACAAGCCCGCATCGGACAAGCCGCTGGGCCTGGACGCCGCGGGCGGCGCCGGCAGCGATGGCTTCGGCCTCGCCGGCAACCGGGGCGGGCGCGACCTGCTGACCACCGGGGGTGGCAGCGGGGCCTACTACACCGGCCTGCTGCAGCGCCAGTTCTTCGAGGCGCTGTCGCGCAACCAACGTGGACTGCCGCGCGAGTTCAGGGTGGTGGTGCGTGTGTGGCTGGGCGACGATGGCCTGGTGCAGCGCAGCGAGATCGTGGCGGGATCGGGCAACGTGCAGACCGACGAATCGATCCTCGCCACCCTGCGCGATCTGCCCGCGATGAAGGACGTGCCCCCCGCGTCGATGCGACCGATGCAGCTGCGCCTGGCGCGCACCTGAGGCACCGCGGCCTCAACCCAATCAACGGCCACCGATGAAATCGTCCTCCCCTGCATGGCGTGGCGCTGCGGCGCTCTTCAACCTGACGCTGGGTCTCGCCTGGCCGCATGCGGCGCAGGCGCAGAGCGACATCGAGCAGGCGCGCGCAGCAATGTCGCGGCTGATCGGCGCGCTGGCCGAGCAGGGTGTGCTGTCCAGGGACCGCGCGGACGGCCTGCTGCGCGACGTGGCAGCACCCCCCGCGGCGGCGGCCGGCGCTGCCCGCGGCGCGCCCCCGGCACCGGCGGCCGGCAGCACCGTGCGCGTGGGCTACGTGCCGCAGTTCGTGCGCGACGACCTCAAGCGCGAACTGCGCGCAGAACTGGCGCAGCAAGCGCAGCGTGAGGGCTGGGCCGGCCCCGGGGCCGTGCCGGCGTGGGTGCGGGGCATCAGCATCGACGGCGATGTTCGACTGCGGCTGCAGGGCGACCGTTTCGGCGACGGCAACGCGACGGCGCTGAGCATCGGCGAGACCAACCGCAACCGGGCGCCGACGCTGGCCAATACCGCCGAGGACCGTGAACGACTGCGGGTGCGAGCGCGCCTGGCGGTCACCGCCACCATCGACGAGCAGTGGTCGGGCGGTGTGCGCCTGAGCACGGGCTCGACCTCCGACCCGATTTCGTCCAACCAGACGCTGGGCAACTACGGCAATCGCTTCTCGCTGGTGCTCGACCGCGCTTATGTGCGCTGGCGCGGCGGCAAGGACCTCAGCGCGGTGGCAGGCCGTTTCGGCAACCCCTGGTTCGGCACCGACCTGGTGTGGGCCAACGACCTGGGCTTCGACGGTCTGGCGGTGCAGTGGACGCCGGCGCTGGGCGGCAGCAACCGCGCATTCGTCACCGCCGCGGCGATTCCGGTGCAGGAGGTCGAGCTGGCTTCGGCCGACAAGTGGCTGTTCGGCCTGCAGGTCGGTGCCGACCTGCAGGGCCTGTTCCGGGGCAGCTCGGCCAAGGTCGGACTCGGCTACTACCACTACCAGAACACCGCCGGCCGCGTCAGCCCGCCAGGCAGCACACGCAACGAGACCTCCGCGCCAGCCTTCGCGCAGAAGGGCAACACCTACTACAACATCTCGTCCGATCTGAACCGGCCGCTGCTGGCCCTGGCCGCCGACTATCGGCTGATCAACCTGACCGGCAGCGTGGCCGTGCCGGTGTTCGGTGACAAGCGCCTGATGGCCAGCGCCGACATGGTGAAGAACATCGGCTTCAGCCGCAAGGACGTCGCTGCACGCACCGG
>JBBQOR010000608.1:0-2139 GCA_038331055.1 Burkholderiales bacterium | reverse complement strand
CACGATCGGTTTTGCCGCACAGGCCAGCGGTCGCTCCGACGGCGATGCCCTGAGACGTCTGTTGCTGCAGGCACTGCTGCTGGCACTGGGTCTGGCGGGAGGCACCCTGCTGATGGCGCTGCCGCTGTTGCCTTCCTTGATGCAGCTGATGAATGCGTCGCCCGCGCTCGACGGATTGACCCGCGGCTATCTGCATATCCGCTTGCTCGGCCTGCCCGCCGCGCTGGTCAACGGCGCACTGGTGGGCTGGTTCCTCGGCATGCAGAACGCCCGCATGGCGCTTCGAGTCACGGTGGTCACCAATGTGGTCAACATCGGACTGAACCTGGCCTTCGTGCTGGGCCTGCACTGGGGCGTGGCAGGCATCGCCTTGGCATCCGCCTGCGGCGAATGGATCGGCATGCTCTCCGGACTGGCGCAGGTGCCGCGGCAGCTTCGCCGCTACCCCGGCCAGCTGCATGCGCGTGCCTTGAGCCGCTGGAACACCTGGAGTCCGTTGCTTGCGGTGAATCGCGACATCCTGATCCGCAGCCTCGCCCTGCAGGGCGTGTTCTTCGCGGTGACCGTGCTGGGCACGCGCCTCGGTGACCGCGTGGTGGCGGCCAACGCGCTGTTGCTCAATGGCCTGCTGCTGACCTCGTTCGCCCTGGACGGGCTGGCCAATGCCGTGGAAGCACTCGTCGGTCACGCCGTGGGGGCAGGCGACCGCCCCGCCCTGCGCCGCGCGCTGGTCATCGCCGGTGGCTGGTCGCTGATCGGCTGTGTTCTTTTCGCGCTTTTCTTTGGCGTTGCCGGCCGGCTTTTCATCGACCTGCAGACGGATATGGCACCGGTACGGGCGATTGCCTACGACTACCTGCCGTATCTCGCCGTACTGCCACTGGTCGGGGTGTGGAGCTATCTGCTCGACGGGCTGTTCGTCGGTGCCACGCGGGCACGTGAAATGCGCGATGCGATGCTGATCGCGGGCGCAACTTTCGTGGTGCTGGTTTTCGCTCTGCGCGGCTGGGGCAACCACGGACTGTGGCTGGCCTTTCTCGGCTTCATGCTGGTGCGCGCCGGCACGATGGCGTGGATGGCACGCCGCATCACCCGCCGCGACGGCTGGGTTGCCTCAGGTGGCGAGTAGTCCACCTGGCTGCCAGTGGGCTGCGCGAAATGAATCACACCGCCGCTATCTTTGAGCCCGCTGCATCCGGGAACCGCTTAAAGCCAGCCTTTTTGCCGAGCCAGTCGATACGCCTCGATCCGGTTGCCGACGCCGAGCTTGCCGATCGCCTCGGACAGGTAATTGCGTACGGTGCCATGCGACAGATTCAGATGCGTGGCGATGTCACCCGCGGACTGGCCTTCTCCGGCCAGCCGCAGCACCTGCCGTTCGCGGTCGTTCAGCGGATCGGCCTCGGACCATGCCTCCAGTGCCAGTTGCGGATCGATCGATCGACCGCCGCGATGCACCGTGCGCAGCGCCTCGGCCAGCTTCTCGGCCGGCGCGTCCTTGAGCAGGTAGCCGCAGACGCCAGCGTCCAGCGCGCGCCGCAAGAAGCCGGGCCGGGCGAAGGTAGTGACGATGATCACCTTGATCGGCAGTTCCTGGCGCTGAATGCGCTGCGCCAGCTCCAGTCCGGTCAGACCCGGCATTTCGATATCGGTGACCAGCACGTCCGGCTTCAGGCGCTGCAGCTCACGCCACGCCTCTTCGCCATCCGCCGCCGAACCGAGTACCTCGATATCGGACTCCAAGCCGAGCAACGCCGACAGCGCACCGCGAACCATCGCCTGATCTTCGGCCAGCAGGATGCGGATCATGCGGCGGGATACCCAATCGCAGCTGGCGGGATGCCGGGGTGACGTTCGTGCGCTGCGCGCGACGTATCCACCAGCCGCAGAATCGGCACCGGCACACTTATCTTCAGCGTCGTTCCCTGCCCGCGCTGCGAATCGATTCGCAGCGTGCCGCCCAGGGCCTGCACGCGCTCGCGCATGCCGCGCAGTCCGTTGCCATCCGCGTCGATGCCACCGCGACCATTGTCGCTGACCTGCAGGCACACGCTGCCCGACTCGCGCACCAGCTCGATCCGGGCCTGACTGGCCTCGGCGTGGCGCGCGATGTTGGTCGCCGCCTCGCGCAGGATCAAC
>JBBQOR010000607.1:0-2141 GCA_038331055.1 Burkholderiales bacterium | reverse complement strand
CTTCACGGTGGTCGTCTTGCCCATGCCGTTGCGGCCGATCAACGTGAGCACTTCGCCTTCAGCCACGGACAGCGATACGCCGAACAGCACCTGGCTGCTGCCATAGGCGGTCTCGATGGCCTCGACCTGCAGCAGCGGCGTCATTCGCGGGTCCTCACAGCGCGCTGTCCTGCTCGCCCAGGTAGGCCTCGCGCACCGCGGCGTCGGCGCGGATCTGCGCCGGCGTGCCGGTGGCGATCGGCCGCCCATAGACCAGCACCGTGATGCGGTCGGCCAGCGCGAACACGGCGTCCATGTCGTGCTCGACCAGCAACACTGTGTAGCGGCCCTTCAGCCGCGACAGCAGCGCCACCACGGATTCACTCTCGGCCTGACCCATGCCGGCCATCGGCTCGTCCAGCAGCAGCAGCCTGGGCTGCGTGGCCAGCGTCATCGCGATCTCCAGCTGGCGGCGCTCGCCGTGCGCGAGTTCGGCCACCGGCGTGTTCTCGCGGTCGGCCAGGCCCACCAACTGCAGCGCCTGGCGCGCCGGGCCCGTCAGCGCCGGCTCGGCGGCGGCCTTGCGCCAGAAGCGAAAGCTGCTGCCGGCATGCGCCTGCACGCCCAGCGCCACGTTCTGCAGCACGGTGAAGTCGTGGAACACCGAGCTGATCTGGTACGAGCGGCCGATGCCGGCCAGCGCGCGCTGGTGCGGACGCGCCGCGGTGATGTCGTGGCCGTCGAAGACGATGCGCCCGGCGTCGGGCGTGATCTCGCCGCCCAGCTGGTTGATGAGCGTGGTCTTGCCGGCGCCGTTGGGGCCGATCACCGCGTGGATCTCGCCCGGCATCAGCGACAGCGACAGGTTGTCGGTGGCCAGCAGCCCGCCGAAGCGCTTGACCAGGCCCTGCACCTGCAGCAGCGGCGTGCTCACTTCGGTCGGCCCTTGGCGGTGGGCGGGCCGGCGGGCAGGCCGCCGTAGACGCCGCGCTTCATCACCAGCACGACGAAGACGATGAAGAGGCCGATCAGCCCCAGCCAGTGCTGGTTGATCAGCTTGTCCAGCCAGGGCAGGCCGAACTTCAGCGAGCTGAGCACCTCTTCCAGCAGCAGCAGCGCGGTGGCCCCGGCGACCGGCCCGATCAGCGTGCCCAGGCCGCCGAGCACGATCATCACGATCAACTCGCCCGACACCGTCCACGCCATGTACGAGGGCGAGACGAAGCGCGTCAGGTTGGCCAGCAGCATGCCGGCCAGCACGCAGACCAGCGCCGAGATCACGTAGGCGGCCAGCTTGTAGCGCAGGGTGGGGAAGCCCAGCGCGGCCATGCGCCGCTCGTTGCTCTTGCAGCCGCGCAGCACCATGCCGAAGCGTGCGTCGATCAGCCGGCGCATGCCCAGCAGCACGGCCAGCAGCAGCGCGTAGCTCAGGTAGTACAGCGTGTTCGGGTCCTGCAGGCTGAAGAGGCCGAAGTCGCTGCGCACGCTGATCGGCAGGCCATCGTCACCGCCGTAGGCACGCAGGCTGACCGCCAGGAAGAACATCATCTGCGCGAAGGCCAGCGTGATCATGATGAAGGCCATGCCGCCGCCTTCGCGCGTGGTGCGCAGGCAGATCAGGCCGACCGCCAGCGCCACCGCCGCGCCCACCACCATCGCCGCGCCCAGGTGCACCCAGCCGTTGGTCACGCCGTGGTGCGCCAGGATGCCTACGGCGTAGGCGCCGATGCCCATGTACATCGCATGCCCGAAGCTGACCAG
The DNA here is from genome assembly GCA_038331055.1 of Burkholderiales bacterium. Taxonomy (GTDB): domain Bacteria; phylum Pseudomonadota; class Gammaproteobacteria; order Burkholderiales; family Burkholderiaceae_C; genus Rubrivivax. The sequence continues at coordinate 401 of JBBQOR010000607.1, read as the reverse complement.
CGCGCCATAGCCGAGGATCAGGTTCAGCCCCAGCGCGGCCAGCGCAAAGACCAGGATGCGCGTGAACAGCGTGACGTAGAAGGGCTGCGCCAGCGCGCCGGATATCAGCGGCACCAGCCCCAGGCCGACCAGCAGCAGCACGGCGAACACGCTGCGCGGCGTGAGCGTGAAGCCGCTAGCCATGTTTGACCGGGAACAGCCCCTGCGGGCGCAGCGCCAGCACGGCGGCCATCAGCAGGTAGATCAGCATCGAGGCGATCGCCGGCCCCATCGCCTGGGCCACGCTGCGCTCGAGGAACTCGCGCAGCAGCATCGGCAGGAAGGCGCGGCCGATGGTGTCGACGATGCCCACGATCAGCGCGCCGTAGAACGCACCGCGGATCGAGCCGATGCCGCCGGTG
>JBBQOR010000606.1:0-2143 GCA_038331055.1 Burkholderiales bacterium | reverse complement strand
ATCTGGGCTTCGTCCAGGATCAGCAGATGAAACGGCTGCGCGGCCAGCGCCTCCACATCGCGCCAGAGCAGCGGGTAGGTGGTCAGCACCAGGTCTTGGCCCGCCATCTGCGCGAACAAGGCCTCGCGTGCGGGGCCTTGCAGAGTCAATACGCTCAAGGAAGGCGCCATGCGCTGCGCCTCGGCCTGCCAGTTGAAGATCAGCGAGGTGGGCAGCACCACCAGGGTCGGAAGATCGAGGCGACCGGCCTGCTTCTCAAGCAGCACATGGGCCAAGGCCTGCGCGGTCTTGCCCAGACCCATATCGTCGGCCAGGATGCCGCCCAGCTGCTGCTCGCGCAGGTATTGCAGCCAGGCCAGGCCTTCGAGCTGATACGGACGCAATTGCACTTGCAGGCCCGGCGGCGCCTCGACCGGCCGGGGCGTGCCGACGGCCTGCAGGCGCTGGCTCAAACTCGCCAAACCTGCATCGCCCTGCAGCTGCCACTGGCCGTGCGCACCGGCGCGCTGGCTGTCGAGCAGACCGGCACGCAGCGCTTCCAGGCGGCGCGCCTCCCAGCCGCCCAGGCGCAGGGCGCCGGACGAGTGCTGCCGGCGCAGCGGATCGGTGAGCAGGTCCATCATCGCGCCGACGATGGATTTGAGCGGCGCGGCCGGCGCGTCGATGCGCCTGCCGCCCGGGGCGCGCAGCGAAATCAAGGCCAGGTCGTCGATGGCGGCAATCTCCCGGCTGTCGCGCCAGCGCGCGTCGCGTTTGAGCAGGTCGGCCAGCATCGGCGCGAGGTCCAGCGTCTGGCCGTCGATCTCGACGCCCAGGCTCAACAGCCACTCGCCTTCGCGCTCGGGCAGGCGCAGCTTTTCGACGCCGCGCGCGCGTGGTGCCAGCGGCTCGACCAGCGCCTTGCCGAGCAGCTCGCCGGTGTCGGGGCTGATGATCAGGCGCCAGTGCTGCACCGTCACGCTTTCATGCGCAAAGCCTGGCTTGACGACGATGGCCCAGCCGAGGGCCTGCAATCGCGGCACCTGTTCGATCCAGAAGTCGCCGAAGAACTCTTCCTGCGCCAGCGTCCAGGAATGGCTGAAGCGCGGGTCGACCGCTTGCTCCGGGGCGCGCCACTGCAAGGAATGCGCCGGCACGGGAAGCAGATCCAACTCCCGGACCAGATCCATGGCGTCGGCCTCGGCCGCGAGGTCGCGCTGCATCTGCAAGACCTGACCCCCTGTGCCGAAAATCTCCTGGACCGACGCGGGTCGGCGGTTCAGCACCGACTCGGGCGCCGGGGTCTGCCAGCGCGCACCGCTGTCGGTTCGGTAGGTCCAGTCGATGTTGGCGACGGTGACGGCGGGTCCGCGCGGACCGAGCCTGCCGCTGGGTTTGAGCCCGAGCAGGCCGTCGCCGCGGCCCAGCGTCTGCAGCGTGAGCTGCGGACAAAAGTGACCAAGCACCGCGGGCATCGTGGGCCTCAGGGCTCGTGGGGCGCCTGCGACTCCCGCGGCGCAAACTTCTCCGGCAGCTCTGACACGCGTGGAGGTTCTTGCGTCGCCTGCTGCCCCCGCATCACGCGCCGCGCATACGCAGCGCCGCCCAGCAGCGTGGCGGCCATGCCCCAGAACAGCGGCGCGATGCCGAGCGCTGCGCCAAGCGCGCCGAAAAACAGCGGCATGATGGTCTGGCTGGTGTTGATCAGCGTGGTGCGCAGGCCCAGCGCCTCGCCCGCGCGCCCCGCGGGCGCCGCCTGGTGCAGCAGCGTCAGCACCATCGGCTGCGGCGTGCCCAGGCCCAGACCGAGCACAAAGGTAATCGCCATCAGCAAGCCCACCGAATGCGTGAACGGAATCGCCACATAGGCCATCCCCGCCAGCAGCAGCGCCACGGCCAGCATCGGCCAGGGCGTCAGCCTCTGCACGATGAAGGGCATGGCCAGCCGCACCGTGAAAGTGGCCGCTGCAAACGCGCCCATCACGATGCCGATCTGCGAGGCGCTCAGGCCGATGTGTGCGCCGTACAGCGGCACGGCGAAGTTGTAGATGTCCCAGGCCACGGTCAGGATCGCCATCGCGATGAAGAGCTGGCGCAGCTCGGAGTTCTTCTTGAGCAGGTCCAATACCGGACCGCGCGGGGTCGGATCTTTCGTGCGATGCGG
>JBBQOR010000605.1:0-2161 GCA_038331055.1 Burkholderiales bacterium | reverse complement strand
GGCGCGGCCACCTCGCCGCCGTAGTAGACGCCCTTGGTCGGCTCGTCGACCATCACGGCGACGACGATGCGCGGGTCTTTCATCGGCGCCAGTCCGACGAACCACGCCCGGTACTTGCTGGTCGAATAGACCTTGCCTTCCTGCTTGCGCGCGGTGCCGGTCTTGCCGCCCACCGAGTAGCCCAGCGCCTGCGCCTTGGGCGCCGTGCCGCCGGGGCCGGCGGCGGCCTGCAGGAAGCTGCGCAGTGTCTGCGCCGTGGCCGCGTCGATCACCGGCGTGCCGGCTACCGCGCCATCCAGCCGCGTCATCGACAGCGGCAGCAGCGCGCCGTCGTGCGCGAACACGGTGTAGGCCCGCGCCAGCTGCAACAGGCTGACCGACAGGCCGTAGCCGTAGCTCATCGTCGCCTGCTCGATCGGCCGCCAGGTCTTGTACGGGCGCAGGCGGCCGGTGGCGGCGCCGGGGAAGTCGATGCGCGGCTTGCTGCCGATGCCCAGCGCCGTGTACAGCTCCCACAGCTCACGCGGCGGCATCTGCATCGCCATCTTCACGGTGCCCACGTTGCTGCTCTTCTGGATGATCTCGGCCACCGTCAGCACGCCGTGCGGGTGCGCGTCGCTGATCTGCGAGCCGGTGATCGTGATGCGCCCGGGCGAGGTGTCGATGCGCGTTTCGGCCTTCACGCGGCCGCTTTGCAGCGCCTGCGCGGCGACAAAGGGCTTCATCGTCGAGCCGGGCTCGAAGATGTCGGTGAGCGCGCGGTTGCGCAGCTGCTCGCCGGCCAGGTTGTGCCGGTGCGAGGGGTCGTAGCTGGGATAGTTGGCCAGTGCCAGCACCTCGCCGGTGCGCGCGTCCAGCACCACCGCGCTGCCGCCCTTGGCGCCATGCTGGCGCACGGCGTCGCGCAGCCGCTGCCAGGCAAAGAACTGCACCTTGCTGTCGATCGACAGCGTGACATCACGGCCGTGCAGCGGGTCGGTCTGCTCGCCCATGTCCTCGACCGCGCGGCCCAGGCGGTCACGCAGCACCATGCGCGCACCGTCGCGGCCCTGCAACTGGCGCTGAAAGGCCAGCTCGATACCTTCCTGCCCGCGCTCTTCGAGGTCGGTGAAGCCCACCACATGCGCTGCCGCCTCGCCCTCGGGGTACTTGCGGCGGTACTCGGTCTGCATCGCGATGCCCTTGATGCCCAGCGCGCGCACCTGCTCCCACAGCGGCTCTTCGACCTGCCGACGCAGCCAGACGAACTGGCTGTTGGCGTCCAGCCGCAGGTCGAGCTCGGCCGCGCTCATGCCCAGCACGGCGGCCAGCGCGCGACGCTGCGATGCGTCGGCCTTCAGGGTCTTCGGGTCGACCCAGATCGAAGGCGCCGGCACCGAGGTGGCCAGCACCTGGCCGTTGCGGTCGAGCACACGCCCGCGCATCGCCGGCACCTCCAGCGTGTGCGCGAAGCGCTTCTCGCCCTGCTTTTGATAGAACTCGCTGGAGACGATCTGCACCTGTACCGCGCGCCCCACCAGCAGCAGCGAGCCCAGCGCCACCAGCACGACCACGAAGCGCGAGCGCCACGGCGGCGTCTTCGACGCCAGCAGCGGGCTGGTCGCGTAGTCGACGCTGCGCGCGCTGGCACCGGGCCTGCGCGGGCGGCTCACTTCGATGCCCCTTTGGCGGCCACGGCAACGTCCTTGACGTATTCGGTGACGGCCGGCGTGGCCGCACGCATCTGCAGCCGCTCGCGCGCCAACCGCTCGACGCGCAGGTGCGTGGCCTGCGCCTGGCGCTCGGCATCCAGGCGCTTGAAGTCGGCCTGCAGCGCAGCGTGCTCGTTCTTCGAACGCTCGAGCGCCGAGAACAGGCGGCGCGCCTCGTAGGCGTAGTGCACCAGCACCAGCGCGCTGGCACACAGGGCCGCCAGCAGCAGCACATGCACGCGGTTCACGCCGGCACCTCGGTGCGTTCGGCCACGCGCAGGATCGCCGAGCGTGCGCGCGGGTTGCGCGCCACTTCGTCCTCAGAAGGCTTGATGCGCGCGAGCGAGTGCAGCCGCAGCGGCAGCGCCGGCGCAAACGGCGCGCGGCGGTCGACCACCTCGCGGCTTTCGCGCGCGATGAAGGTCTTGACGATGCGGTCTTCCAGCGAGTGGAAGCTGATCACCACCAGC